>JALYRN010000040.1 GCA_030855295.1 Myxococcota bacterium
CCCGAGCCCACCACCGCGACGCGCCGGCCGCTGCGCTTCTCGGCCGTCCGCGGACGAAGCGCGGCGCCGGTCTCGAACGCGCGATCCGCGATCGCCCGCTCGAGCGCGCGGATCGTCACCGGCTCGCCCTCTGCGCCCGGCGCCGGCGGGATGTTGAGGACGCACGCCTCTTCACACGGCGCCGGACAGATGCGCCCCGTGATCTCCGGAAAGTTGTTGGTCGCGTGCAGCGCGTGGCTCGCGCGCTCCCAGCGGTTCCGATAGACGTGATCGTTCCAGTCGGGGATGCGGTTCCCGAGCGGACATCCGGTATGACAGAACGGAACACCGCAGCTCATGCATCGCGCGCCCTGATCGCGCGCCTCGAGGATCGGCAGGTGCCGCTCGAGCTCGTGCCAGTGACGGACGCGCTCGGTGGCCGGCTCCTTCTCGGGCTCGACCCGCTCGAGCTCCAGGAATCCCGTGGGCTTGCCCATCAGGCGCTCCTTCCTTCGCGGTCGCCGCCGTCTCGTCCGAGGACGGAGCCCGCGACCACGACGCCGCGCTGCGCGTCGAGCGCCTTGCGGTAGTCGACCGGCATCACCTTCACGAAGCGCCGGCTCCACTGCTTCCAGCCGCTGAGCACGCGCCACGCGTGCGCGCTCATGGTGCGCTGGTAGTGGCGGTGCACGAGCGAGCGGATGCGCTGCAGGTCCTCGGAGTCGAGCGCCTCGAGCGCGACCATCCCCTTGTTCAGCCGCGACTCGAACGTGCCATCTCCATCGAGCACGTACGCGATGCCGCCGCTCATCCCCGCCGCGAAGTTGCGCCCGGTCGGACCGACGACCACGACGAGCCCGCCCGTCATGTACTCGCAGCCGTGATCGCCGCAGCCCTCGACCACCGCGGTCGCGCCGCTGTTGCGCACCGCGAAGCGCTCGCCCGCCATGCCGCGCACGAAGAGCTCGCCCGCCGTCGCGCCGTAGAGCGCGACGTTCCCGATCGCGATGTTCTCCTCGGGCACGAAGCCCGCGTCCTCCGGCGGGTGCACCACGATGCGCCCGCCGCTCAGGCCCTTGCCGCAGCCATCGTTGGCGTCGCCCTCGAGCGTCACGTCGATGCCGCGCGCCAGGAACGCGCCGAAGCTCTGCCCCGCCGAGCCCGTGAAGTGGATGCGGATCGTGCCGTCCGCCATCCCCGCGACGCCGTAGCGCTTCGCGACCTCGTGGCTGAGCATCGTGCACGCGGTGCGGTGCACGTTGCGGATCGGCATGCGGAGCTCGACGCTCTCGCCGCGCTCCAGCGCGGGGCGCGCCTGCTCGAGCAGCACGGTGTCCATCGCGAGCTCGAGCTCGTGATCCTGCGCCATGATCTGCCGGCGCGGTCCCGCGATCGAAGGCGAGTAGAGCAGCCGCGAGAGATCGACCTTGCGCGCCTTCGGATGCGAGACGTCCTCGCGCTGCCTCAGGCGATCGACCCGGCCCACCATCTCCTCGAAGCTGCGGAAGCCGAGCGACGCCATGATCTCGCGCACCTCCTCGGCGACGAACGAGAAGAAGTTGATCACGTGCTCGGGCTGCCCCGAGAAGCGCGCGCGCAGCTCCGGGTTCTGCGTCGCGACCCCCACCGGGCAGGTGTTGAGGTGACAGACCCGCATCATCACGCAGCCCATCGTGATGAGAGAGATCGTTCCGAACCCGACCTCTTCGGCGCCGAGCAGCGCCGCGATCACGACGTCACGGCCGGTCTTGAGCTGGCCGTCGGTCTCGAGCCGCACCCGCCCGCGCAGGCCGTTGAGCACGAGCACCTGCTGGGTCTCGGCCAGGCCGATCTCCCACGGCAGGCCGGCGTTCTTGAGCGACGTCAGCGGCGAGGCGCCGGTGCCGCCCGAGTCGCCGCTGATCAGGATCAGATCCGCCTTGGCCTTCGCGACGCCCGCCGCGACGGTGCCGACGCCCGCCTCGCTGACGAGCTTCACGCTGACGCGCGCGCGCGGGTTCGCGTTCTTGAGGTCGTAGACCAGCTGCGCGAGATCCTCGATCGAGTAGATGTCGTGGTGCGGCGGCGGCGAGATCAGCCCGACGCCCGGCGTCGAGTGCCGCGTCTTCGCGATGTGCGCGTCGACCTTGTGGCCCGGGAGCTGCCCGCCCTCGCCGGGCTTGGCGCCCTGCGCGATCTTGATCTGCAGCTCGTCGGCGTTCGTCAGGTACTCGATCGTCACGCCGAAGCGGCCGCTCGCGACCTGCTTGATCGCGCTGCGCTTGAGATCGCCGTTCTCGGCCGCGATCCAGCGCTCGGGATCCTCGCCGCCCTCGCCGGTGTTCGACTTCGCGCCGATGCGGTTCATCGCGACCGCGAGCGTCTCGTGCGCCTCCTTCGAGATCGATCCGAACGACATCGCGCCGGTCTTGAAGCGCTTCACCAGCTCGTGCGCGGGCTCGACCTCCGCGAGCGGCACCGGCTCCCCCGGCACCAGATCGAGGAGCCCGCGGATCAGCCCGTTGGCGCGCGTCTCCTCGTCGGCGCGCTTCGTCCACGTCTTGAACTTGCCGTAGTCGCCGCCGCGCACCGCGTGCTGCAGCATGCCGACGGTCGCGGGGTTCCACGCGTGCCGCTCGCCGTCGCGGCGGAACTGGTAGACGCCGCCCGCCTCGAGATCGCCCTCGAGCACGTCGAGCTTCGGCTTGCTCCACGCCGCGCGGTGCCGCGCCAGCGACTCCGCCTCGAGCTCCGGCACGTCGATGCCCTCGATGTGCGTCGGGGTGCCGACGAAGAAGCGATCGACCAGCGCGCGCGAGAGCCCGACCGCCTCGAAGATCTGCGCGCCGCGGTACGACTGGATGGTCGAGATCCCCATCTTGCTCATCACCTTGAGCAAGCCCTTCTCCAGCGCCTTGCGGTACTTGGCGCGCGCGACCGCGGCCGGCGCCTCGTCCTCCTCGCCGATGCGGATGAGGCCATCGGCGTGCATCGCGCCGATCGCCTCGTACGCCATCCACGGGCACACCGCGCCGGCGCCGTAGCCGATCAGCAGCGCGACGTGCATCACCTCGCGCGCCTCGCCGCTCTCGACGATCAGGCCGCAGCTCTGGCGCAGCCCGACGCGGCACAGGTGATCGTGCACCGCGCCCAGCACGAGCAGGCACGGGATCGGCGCGCGGTCCTTGGTGGCGCCGCGATCGCTCAGGATCAGCAGCGAGCTCCCCTCGCGCACGGCCTCCTCGGCCTCGTGCTGGATCTCCATCAGCGCGCGCTCGATGCCGCGCTCGCTCGGATCGAAGAGCGTGCCGATCGTGTGCGCGCGCAGCCCCGGCGTGTCGAGCGCGCGGATCTTCTCGAGGTCTCCCTCGCTGAGGATCGGGCTCTCGATCTGCAGCTTGCGCGAGTGGTGCGGGCTCTCGACGAAGAGGTTCGACTCAGGCCCCAGGCACTGCACCAGCGACATCACGAGCTGCTCGCGGATCGGATCGATCGGCGGGTTCGTCACCTGCGCGAAGAGCTGCCGGAAGTACGAGAAGAGCAGCTGCGGCCGATCGCTGAGCACGGCCGGCGGCGCGTCGTTGCCCATCGAGCCGATCGCCTCCTCGCCGGTGATCGCCATCGGCGCGAGCACGATGCGGAGCTCTTCCTCGGTGTAGCCCCAGACCCGCTCGAGGCGCCGCAGCGTCAGCGGGTCCATCGGGGGCGGCACCGATCCGCGCTGGTCCTCGAGATCGTCGATGCGCAGCAGGTGCTCCTGCACCCAGCGCCCGTACGGGCGGCGCGACGAGACCGAGCTCTTGATCTCGGCGTCGTCGACGATGCGCCCCGCGATCGTGTCGACCAGCAGCATGCGCCCCGGCTGCAGGCGGTTCTTCACCGCGACGTCGGCGGCCGCGACGTCGAGCACGCCGACCTCGCTCGCCATCACGACCAGCCCGTCCTTGGTCACGACGTACCGCGCGGGGCGCAGCCCGTTGCGATCGAGGGTCGCGCCGATCAGGCGCCCGTCGGTGAACGCGATGCACGCGGGGCCGTCCCACGGCTCCATCACGCACGCGTGGTACTCGTAGAACGCGCGCCGCACCGGATCCATCGAGGCGTGCTGCTGCCACGCCTCGGGGATCATCATCATCATCGCGTGCGGCAGCGAGCGCCCCGTGTGCACGAGCAGCTCGAGCACGTCGTCGAACATCGCCGAGTCGCTGCCGTGCTCGTCGATGATCGGCAGCAGCTTCTGCACGTCCTCGCCGAACACCGGCGCCTGCAGCACCGGCTCGCGCGCCTTCATCCAGTTCACGTTGCCGCGCAGCGTGTTGATCTCGCCGTTGTGCGCGATGCGCCGGTACGGATGCGCGCGCGACCAGCTCGGGAACGTGTTCGTCGAGAAGCGCTGGTGCACCATCGCGAGCGACGTGGTGGTGCGCGCATCCGCGAGGTCGGTGTAGAAGCGCGGCAGCTGCTCGGGCGTGAGCAGGCCCTTGTAGACGATGGTGCGCGTCGAGAGCGACGCGAAGTACGGATACTCCTCCTCGCGCAGGCCGAGGCGCCGCGACTCGCTCTCGACGCGCTTGCGGATCACGTAGAGCTTGCGGTCGAGCGCGAGGTCGTCGCTCGGCAGGGTGCCGGGGCCGATCAGCAGCTGCGCGACGTGCGGCATCGTCTTGTGCGCCGCCGGGCCCGCGCGCTCGGGCATGCACGGCACCTCGCGCCACCCGAGCACGACCTGCTCCTCGCTCTCGACGACGCGCTCGATCAGCGCGATCACCTCGGCGCGCAGCGCGGCCTCGCGCGGCAGGAAGAGCATGCCGATGCCGTAGGTGCCGGGCGCGCCCAGCGGGATGTCGAGCTTCGCGCACTCCTCGGCGATCAGCGCGTGCGGGATCTGGATCAGGATGCCGGCGCCGTCGCCGGTCAGCGGATCGCTGGCCGCCGCGCCGCGATGCTCGAGGTTCTCGAGGACGGTCAGCGCCTGCGTGACGACCGTGTGCGTGCGCTCGCGGCGCAGCGTCGCGACGAAGCCGACGCCGCACGCGTCCGACTCGCGCTCGGGGCGGTAGAGCCCGTGCGCGGCGGCGTGGCGTCGATCCTCCGGGGTGGCGGAGGAAGCGACCTCGGGAGGAACGGGCGGAACGGTCTTCATCGATGCGCCTGGAGGAAGAGAGGTCTCGGGCATGGGCCTTCGCGGTCGTTCGTTCGGGGCGTTCGGGCGGGCGGGCGGTCGTTCGGGAGGCGTCGTCACGCGTCGACGTGGCGCGCTGCGCGCGCGCGACGTCGAGGCTGCGGCTCGCTCTCGCCCGGCTCGGGGAGCACGAGGCGCTGTCGCTCGAGCTGCGTCTCGAGCACCACCATCGTGTCGGTGCGCGCGACGCCGGGGAGCTCGCGCAGCGCGCTGATCAGCCGGTGCAGCGACTCGGTGTTCGAGGTGCGGACCTTGATCATCAGCGTGTGCCGACCGGTGACGTGGTGGCACTCGAGCACCTCGGGCATCGCGACGACCGCCTCCTCGAAGCGGGTGATGCTGCGCGGGTGATCGATGCCGATCCCGATGAACGCGCCGACGTCGAGGCCGAGCAGGCGCGGGTCGACGACCGCGTGGTAGCCGGTCACGAGGCCGGCCTGCTCGAGCTTGCGCACACGCTCGAGGACCGACGGCGCCGAGAGCCCGACGCGCTCGCCGAGCTTCGCGAGCGGCTGCTTGCAGTCGTCCTGCAGCGCGTCGAGCAGGGCACGATCGATCGCGTCGAGCGCGAGCGTCTGAGGGCGCGTCATCGCCGTTCGGTGTACGGGCGGTGACGCGGCGTGTCAACAACGAAGTTCGGCGAAATCGCGCAGTTGCGCGGGGGACGTTCGGAAGAGAGCGAGATTGGCTAACATCATTAGGCGTACGTGGTATCGCGTCGCGCTGCGCCTAACGAAGTTCGGCCGGCGGGACAGCGCCGTTTGCTCGACCGCGATCGGGGCGTGGCGTAACGTCGGCGCCGCCCCGGGCTCGGTTCGGGGGGGAACAAGGAGACCAGGTAATGAAGAAGCTTGTGATGTGCAGCGCGATCCTCGCGCTCGCGGTCGGCTGTGGCGACGATCCGGTGACACCCGTCGACAGCGGTGTCCGCACCGACAGCGGCACGACCGGCACCGACAGCGGCACCACGCCGGAAGACAGCGGCACCACGCCGGAAGACAGCGGCACCACGCCGGAAGACAGCGGCATGACCGACAGCGGCGTCGTGGCGCCGACGCTCGACTGCGCGACCTACTGCGGCCGCATCATGACCGCGTGCACCGGCGACAACGCGCAGTTCGCGTCGATGGACAACTGCATGGACACCTGCGGCGCCTACGACGAGGGCACGATCGACGACATGGCGGGCAACACGCTCGGCTGCCGCATCTACCACGCGGGCGTCGCGGCCACCGATCCCGTCACCCACTGCTCGCACGCCGGCCCGCTCGGCGACGGCGTGTGCGGCGCGGCGTGCGAGAGCTTCTGCACGATCGCGGACGACCAGTGCCCCGACGCGTACGCGTCGATGGGCATGTGCATGACCGCATGCGCGGCGTTCACGCCCGGCGACTACAGCACGGCCTCGACGAGCGGGAACACGCTCGCCTGCCGCATGTACCACCTCAGCGTCGCCTCGACGCAGCCCGACCCGCACTGCGGCCACGTCACCACGGTCAGCTCGACCTGCGGCGGGCTCTGAAGCCCCGCTCCTGATCGATCGAGACGAGGCCCTCGTGCTCCGGCACGGGGGCCTTTTTCTTTGGCGCGGCGTCCGACCGAAATCGGCTCGCTCGCTCCCCTCCCTGGGGGCGAGCACTCCTGCAGGCGTCAGTCGACGAAGAGCACGCGGCCGCGGACGCGGGAGGTCGGGATCGGGCCGAACGCGCGGCTGTCGTTGCTGCGATCGCGGTGGTCGCCGACCACGAACACGTGGCCCTCGGGGACCTCGACCGGGAGCATCAGCGCGAGGTCGAGCGCGGAGCGGCTGATCTGCCAGCGCCGCGCGTCCGACGCGTCGGCGGGCGCCGCGCTGCTCGAGGACACGGCCTCTTCGTAGACGCGGCAGCTCGGATCGGGATCGAGCTGACGGCTCGGATCGCACGCGCCGACCTCGCGCTGCTCGATCGCGACGCCGTTGCGGTGGATCACGCCGTCGCGCACCTCGATGACGTCGCCCGGCACGCCGATCACGCGCTTGACGAGGTCGAGCCCGTCGCGCGGGCTCTGGACGATCACGACGTCGCCCGCGCGGGGCGCGCTCCAGCGCACGATCGTGTTCTCGACGCCGGGCAGCGACAGCCCGTACGCGCAGCGCGCGACCAGGACGCGCTCGTTCTGGAACACGGTCGGCTCCATCGAGGGGCCGTCCACCTCGTACGCCTGCGCGATCCCGATGCGCACGCCGAACGCCAGGGCGACCGCGAGCGCGATCGTGCGCACGTTCTTCCGCCAGCCGCCGCGCCGCTCGCCACTGTCCACCACGATGGATCTCAACTCCTCGTGCGGCGGCGCCATTCCGTCGCACCCCTCATACTCCCCCGATGTCGCCGGCGACGCACGACCCCGAGCGTGAGCTCATGCCCGGTGAGCGCGTGCTGGACCGCTTCGAGATCGAGGCCGTGCTCGGCCGCGGCACCACGTCGGTCGTGTACTGGGCCCACGACCACGCGAGCGGCGGATCGGTCGCGCTCAAGGTGCTCAAGGAGCGGCTGATGCACGGCACGATCGCCGCGGTGCGCTTCGAGCGCGAGGCGCAGCTGGTCGCGCGCCTCGATCATCCGGCGATCGTGCGGATGCTCGGGGCCGGCTGGCTGGAGTCGCGCCAGCCCTGGCTCGCGCTCGAGATGCTCGACGGAGAGACGCTGGAGGCGATGATCGCGCGCGAGCACCGGATGACGCTGCCGCGCGTCGTACGCCTGCTCGGCGACGCGCTCGAGGGGCTGGCGGCGGCGCACGAAGCACGGGTGCTGCACCGCGATCTCAAGCCCGCGAACCTGTTCGTGATCGACGGAGCGGGCGGCGAGCCGCGGTGCAAGCTGCTCGACTTCGGGGTCAGCCGGGATCTCTCGGACGGAGGGCCGCGGCTGACCGCGCCGCTGCAGCTCGTCGGCACGGTGGGCTATCTCGCGCCCGAGCAGCTCGTGCCGGGCGGCGATCCCGACGAGCGCGCCGATCTCTGGGCGGTCGCGGTCGTCGCCTACCGCGCGCTGACGGGCACCGGACCGTTCGGGCTGAGCAGCGTGCGCGCGATCGCGGCGATCCTCGAGAAGGAGGCGACCCCGCCGAGCGAGCGGGTGCCGGAGCTCGGCGCGCGCGTCGACGCGTTCTTCGTGCGGGCGCTCGCGAAGGATCGCGACGAGCGCTTCGCGTCGGCGGCCGAGATGCGCGCCGCGCTGAGGGCGCTGGTGGAGGGCGCGCCGCCCGCGTGACTGGACGCGGCCTTGGCGCGGTATTACGATTCTGCCATCCGCGTATGACGAAGCCGACCACGTTCAAGCTGAGCGCCCCGGTGGCGGCGGAGATCGATCGCATCGCCGCGGAGCGCGGCGTGACGCGATCGGACATCCTGCGCGAGGCCGTCGACGCGTACGTCCGTGGACGCCGCCGCTCTCGCCTCGCCGACCGCGTCGCCGATCTCGTCGGCGTGCTCGAGGGGCCGGGCGACCTCTCGACGAACCCCGCGCACCTCGAGGACTTCGGCTCGTGAGGCGCGAAGCCGGCGAAGACTCGGCCTCGTGACGCGCCGACCGAGCGTGTTGCTCGACACGGGGCCGCTCGTCGCGCTCCTGGACCGCCGGGACGCGTTCCACGGGTGGGCGGCGTCGGAGCTGACGACGATCGAGGGGCGGATGCTCACGTGCGAGGCGGTCGTCGCCGAGGCGTGTCACATCGTGCGCCGGCTGCCGGGCGGTCCCGAGAGCGTGCTCGCGCTGGTCGAGCGGGCCGCGATCATCTCGTTCCGGCTGGAGAGCGAGCTCCCGGCCGTGACGCGCCTGGTGAAGAGGTATGCGTCGGTCCCGATGTCGCTCGCCGACGCGTGCCTCGTTCGGATGTCGGAGCTCACGCCGGGCGCGACCGTTCTGACGCTCGACTCGGATTTCCGCGTGTACCGCCGCAACGGGCGCCAGGCGATCCCGCTACGGATCGCGCCGGGTCGCTGACGCGAGCTGGAACAGCGCCTGGACGGAGCACGCGCCTCGTGCTCCTGGTGTGTGCCGTGACGATGACGCCTGTCTCCTCTTCTCAGCCCGCGAGCGACCGCACGTTCCATCTCGCGAACGCTGCGATCTCCGCGATCGCGGTGGGGCTCCTCGGGTGGATCCTCGTGGTGCGCGATCCTGGAGGTGACGGGACCGCGCTCGCGTTCATGCCGGCCGTGAACGCGACGATGAACGCGGTGGCGGCGAGCTGTCTGGTCGCGGGCTGGCTCGCGATCCGGCGCGGAAAGCGCGATCTGCATCGCGCGCTGATGCTGTCGGCGCTCGGCGCATCGGCGCTCTTCCTCGTCGGCTATCTCGCCTATCACTGGGTGCACGGCGACACGCGGTATCCGGCCGACGCTCCGCTGCGCACGGTGTACCTCGCGATGCTCGCGTCGCACGTGGTGCTCTCGATCGTCGTGTTCCCGATGATCCTCGCGACGTTCTGGTTCGCGCTGCGCGATCGGCTGGTGACGCACCGCAAGCTCGCGCGCTGGACGCTGCCGATCTGGCTCTACGTCTCGGCGACCGGCGTCGCCGTCTTCCTGATGCTGAGGAGCGCGCTCGAGTAGTCCGCGTACCCGCTGGACAGGAGGCGCGGTGCGGCCCATGTTGCGCCCCGACCTACGCCGCGGTTGCCCGCGCGCTCTCGTCGCCCCCGCCGTGTCGCACCTGCGATCCCGCGGGAGAGCCGACGCGACGCGGGCCGGACGGCGAGGGCTCGAGAGGATTCTGGATTTGTCGAAGGCAGTGGATGGGCAGGTGGCCCCGTCCGAGACGCGCACGGGGCGTCTCGCGGGTCATCCGGATGGGTTCGGGTTCGCGAGCACCGAGGGCGGGACGGTCTACGTCGCACGCGCCGACATCGGGGCGGCGGTGCACGACGACGAGGTCGAGCTGCAGTGCTGGCCGGCGGAGCGTGGCGTCCAGGGGCGCGTGACGCGCATCGTCGCGCGGCGCGAGCGCCGGCTGACGGGGACGCTCGGGGAGAGCGGGACGTTCGTCGCCGACGACGCTCGCTTCGGGCGGCCGCTCGCGTGTGAGTCGTCGCTCGATCGCGTCGGTAAGACGACGCTCTGCGGTGGCGTGCTCCGGAGCGCCGTGGGCACGGCGGGCGCGGTGGAGCTCGACGTCGTGAAGAGCTTCGGGAAGCGCGGGCGCGCGCGCGTCGAGGAGGACGCGATCCTCTGGCGGGAGGCGCTCGACGTGCCGATCCCGCGCGAGGCGCTCGACGAGGCGGACGGGGTGGCTCGGCGTGCGGTCGACGACGGCGCGCGCGAGGATCTCCGCGCGCTCGACTTCGTCACGATCGATCCCGCGACCGCGGAGGATCACGACGATGCGCTCTACGCCGAGGTCCAGCCGAAGGGCGGCTTGCGCGTGTGGATCGCGATCGCGGACGTGTCGGCGTTCGTCGATCCGGACGGCGCGCTCGATCGCGAGGCGCGTCGTCGGGGCGCGTCGATCTATCTGCCGGGGCGTGTCGCGCCGATGCTCCCGCCCGCGCTCTCGAGCGGTGCGGCGTCGCTGATGCCCGACGTCGATCGTCCCGCGGTCGTGCTCGAGCTCTCGCTCGACGACCAGGCGCGGGTGGTCGAGCGCACGCTGCGCTTCGCGATGCTGCGCTCGAAGGCGCGGATGAGCTACGACGAGGTCGGCGAGATCCTGCGCGCGGACGTCGCGCCGCGCGAGAGCGCGCGCACCACGATGCTGCGCGCGATGTCGGCGACGGCGGAGCGGCTGCGGGCGGGCCGACGATCGCGCGGTGCGCTGGCGATCGACGGCGTCGAGATCGTCATCGACACCGACGCCGAGGGCGAGCCGCTCGCGATGCGGCGCGTCGAGCACGACTTCTGGGCGTGCCGGGCGCACCAGCTCGTCGAGGAGATGATGCTGCTCGGCAACGAGACGGTCGGGAGCATGCTGCGCGAGGCGCAGATCGACGCGGTGTTCCGCGCGCACGCGGATCCGAAGATCGAGCGGCTCGAGCGGGTGATCGCGCTCGCCGACGCGCGGGGCGTGGCGATGGGCGACGAGGCGCGGCGCGATCCGCGCGCGCTCCGGACCGTGCTCGGCGCGATCGTCGATCCCGCGGTGCGCGAGGAGCTCGGGGCGGCGCTGCTCGCGGCGCTCTCGAGCGCGACGTACCAGGATCATCGCGAGGATCACTTCGCGCTCGCGTCGCGCGAGTACGTGCACTTCACCTCGCCGATCCGTCGCTACGCGGACCTGACGATCCACCGCGCGCTGCGCGCGCTCTCGTCGGGACAGCCGCTCGAGGGCGTGGTCGACACCGAGCTCCTGAACGAGACGCAGCGCCGCTCGCGCGCGGTGCACCGAGAGATCCACGATCTGCACGGCGCACTCCTGATGCGCGGCCGGATCGGACAGGACCTCGAGGGCACGATGGTCCACGCAACCAAGTCGGAGTGGATCGTGTCGATCGACGAGCCCGCGATCCAGGTGCGCTGCCGCCGAACGCGCGACGTCGTCGACGTCGGCGCGCGCGTGCGCGTGCAGCTCGCGAGCGTGTCGATCCCGGCGCGCCGCGTCGAGGCGAAGCTGCTGAAGGTCCTGCCGGCGCAGAACTGATCGCGGTGAGCGTCTGAAAATCGGCTCGCCCACTCCGGGACCTTCCGTCCGCACGCGCGGCCCGCGCTGCCGTCCGGTCCCTCCGGGGCGAGCACTCCTGCCGACTCAGATCAGAGCCTGTCTAAAAATCGGCTCGCCCGCTCCGGGCGCTTCCGTCCGCACGCGCAGCGCGCGCTCCCGTGCGCGCCCTCCGGGGCGAGCACTCCTGTGGACTCAGCCGGGGAGGGCGGCCGCGAAGTTGCGCATCTTCTCGAGGTACGCGCTCTCGAAGGCCTGCTTCTCGTGCGGCTTCGCGGGGCGTCCCAGGTGCTCGTCGAGGCGCGCCCACGCGTCGTCGTCGGCGGCCAGAGAGCCGCGTTCCGCGCGCTTCTTCGCGATCTCGATGTGCTGATCGGCGCAGCGTCCGATGTCGGCCTCGCTGATCGAGAGCGCGAGCTGCCGCGCCCAGTCGCGCTCGCGGCGCTCGTCGTCCGACATGTTCGCGCCCCCATGCGAGGGGCTGGTCTCTTCGTGCTTCATGCCACGGTCATAGGCACGCGGATCGCGAGGTTCGAGCGGCGCACTTCCGGCGGCGCCGGCCTCCGGGTACCGTCACGGCATGATCGAGTGGAGCGACACGCACCTGCAGATCCGCGAGATGTTCCAGCGCTTCGTCGAGGCGGAGGTCGCGCCGCGCATCGACGCGATCGAGCTCGGCGACACGCCGCCCTACGACGTGCTGCGCAAGATGATGTCGACGTTCGGCGCCGGGGAGATGGCGAAGGCCAAGCTCTCGCGCGATCTCGACAAGGAGAGGGCGCGCCTCGCGAGCGGCGAGCCGCCGCCCGAGAAGAAGAAGCGCGAGGGCTTCTCGCAGGACGCGCTCGACGCCGCGGCGATGCGCGCGATCCCGACGATCGAGCTCTCGAAGTACTCGCCGGGGATGGTCACCGCGCTCGGCGTCAGCGTCGGCCTCACCGCCGGCGCGATCACGCGCAAGGGCACGATCGCGCAGAAGGAGCGCTTCGTCCCGGAGCTGCTGACGCTCGAGAAGATCGGCGCGTGGGCGATCACCGAGCCCGGCTCGGGCTCCGATGCGTTCGGCTCGATGAAGGCGGTCGCGCGCCGCGACGGCGACGACTACGTGCTCAGCGGTCAGAAGACGTTCATCACCAACGGCCCCTACGCCGACACGATCGTCTTCATCTGTCGCCTCGACGACGGCGCGACCGCGCCGGAGCAGCGCAAGGTGGTCTCGTTCATCCTCGATCGCGGCATGCCCGGGCTCGAGCAGGGCAAGCCGCTTCGCAAGATGGGCCTGCACGGCTCGCCCACCGGCGAGCTCTTCCTCGACGGCGTCCGGGCCTCTCGCGATCGCCTGATCGGCGAGACCGAGGACGTCAGCGCGCGCAGCGACGCGAAGGAGACGTTCGGCACCGAGCGCACCGGCGTCGTCGCGATGGCGCTGGGGATCGTCGAGCGCTGCCTCGCGCTCTCGACCGACTACGCGCGCACGCGCGTGCAGTTCGGCAAGCCGATCGGCGAGTTCCAGCTGATCCAGCTGAAGCTCGCGGAGATGGAGGTCGCGCGGATGAACATCCAGAACCTCCTGTTCAAGCAGCTCGAGCTCGCCGGCTGGGGCAAGAGCCTGACGCTCGCCGAAGCGAGCGCGTGCAAGCTCTACTGCGCGCAGGCCGCGATGGACGTCTGCCTCGAGGCCGTGCAGCTCTTCGGCGGCAACGGGTACATGTCCGAGTACCGCGTCGAGCAGCTCTGCCGCGACGCGAAGGTCCTACAGATCTACGGCGGCACCGACGAGATCCAGGTCTCGCAGATCGCGCGCGCGCTCCTCTGGCCGCAGGGCCGCGACGGCTGAAGCGGGCCGCTGCTCTGCTCGACCGCGCGCGCCTGCGGCCACGCGCGGCTACGGTCGGCGCTGTGTGCGCCAAGCGCCGGGCGTGGTGCCGTGCGTGCTGCGGAAGTGAGTCACGAGGTGCGATGCGGACGAGAGGCCGACGGCGGCCGCGATCGCGTCGAGGTCGAGATCGGTGCCGCCGAGGAGATGCTCGATCTGCTCGGAAAGGTGGTGGTCGCGCGCCTCGCGGAGGGAGCTGCCGGCCTCCTCCAGCCGCCGCTGGAGCGTGCGCTGCGAGAGCCCGAGCGCCTTGGCAGTCTCGGCGGCGCCGACGAGACCGCGCTCGCGGAGCACGGTGCGGACGCCGCGCACGATCTCGGGCGTGTCGCTCGCCGCGCGCAGCGCCTCGACGTCGTCGTGGAGATCCGCGACGCCGCACCACGAGAACGCGGCCGCTCCTTCCTCGAAGCACTCGAACGGATGGGGAGGGCGCGCGACCTTCAGCGCGCCCGCCACGACGACGCCGACGAACCCACCAGGATGCAGGATCGCCTGCCGCCCGATGTTCGGACCCCACGCATGCTGTCGCGCCACGAGGTACGCGAGGAGCTTGCCGAACGCGAGCACGTCGATCGCCTCGAGCGAACGGCCATCGACGAACGACGCATGCCCTGCGAACCGCGCATCGACGCCGATCTCGAAGAACGGGATCATCTCGGCGATGTCCGCCTCCAGCGGCTTCCCCCACATGATCGTGCCGAAGGCGCGCGCGTGGTCCTGCCAGTAGCAGAAGCGTCGCCCGACGAAGAAACGACGCGCGGGCGTCCCGAGGAACGCGCTGGATCCGAAGACCTCGCTGAAGGAGGGGCGCGCCATGGACGCTCGAGCAGGAGCATCCTACCGCGCGCGCGTCCCGGGTGTCGCCGGCTCCCGCCCGGCCCCTCCGGGGCGAGCACTCCTGTCGACTGTCAGTCGATCGTGAACGTCGTGATCGGGATGCCTGTCGCACACATCTCGGGGCTCATCGAGGTCCGCCGTCGCGTCGCGGTGTACTCCGTCTCGTCACCCGTTCGATCGTAGATGTTCCTCGCGAGCGGGCTCGTGCAGAGGCTCGTCGAGCAGAGGTCGACCTGAAGGTAGTAGGTCCCCGGCGGCGCGGCGCCGGGCGTCCCTGCCGGGAGGGTCAGCGTGGCGGTGCTCGAGCCCACCTCGGTGGCGACGCTGCCGAGCATCAGCGACGAGTCGTAGTCGTAGATCGTGACCGTCGCGCGACGCGTGTCCGTGTCGACCGGGAGCATGACCGTGATCGGCTCGCCCACAGCGTAGCTCGGTGAGAGGCCGCCGAGCGGGCCGGTGAGCTCAGGCATGCCGTCATCCGCGCTGCACGTGGAGCTTCCACCGTCGGGCATCCCGGCGTCGGCCGGCGGAGAGGCGCCTGCACACGCGAGCAGCTCGTCTCGACACAGGGTGTCCAAGCACTCCTGCGTGGTGCACGAATTCTCGTCGGCGCACTGCGCGAGCGCGGTCGCGAGCGCGAGCGCCGCGGTCGTCGCGCGCTCGATGCACGCGTCCTCGCACGCGGTGTCGGCGCACGTATCGATGCACTCGAAGAGCTCGGGGCACGAGAGCCCCGGCGTCTCGCCCGAGTCGACCTCCATCGATCCCGCGTCGCGCATCGTGTCTCCGGCGCCCCCACCGCACGCGGTGACGAGCGCCGCGACGGTGACGCACGCGAGCGCGCGCACCGCGCCGTGGCAACGAAGGTCTCGCGGCGCTTTGTGCATGACGCAACGCTAGACGGCCGCGCTGCGTCGGGCGATGGTCTGGCGCGTTGCCGATACGTCTTGGCGCGCTCGTCGCAACGCGGAGAGCTCACGCGCGCACGTCGAGATCGACGGCGTGGCCGAGCGGTTCGTGGAGCGCGCGTGCGATCGCGATCGCGTCGGCGAGGCTCGCGAGGTCCTCGACGAGCGGGGTGGGGGCGCCGCTCGTGTGACCGGCGACCACGCAGAGGCGGGCCGCGGCCGCCGGACCGTCGACGTCCATCCGGCGCAGGACGTCGCCGACGCGGCTCGCCACCGCGATCGCGCGGACGCTCGCGCGGGGCACGGTCGTGAAAGACGAGGGGACGAGCGCGTCGCGCCTCGAGCACCAAGAGCGTGCGGTCGAGCTCCTCGGGCCCACCCCGATACGACGCGATCGCCCCGCTCGTCTCGATCGTCACGCCCTCGGGCAGCTGCGCGGCTGGGCTCGCGTCGGCGTCACGGTCCATGCGTCGTGAGAGTAGCGGAGGAGCGAGCCGATCGGCGGCGACCGAGTCGTACCTCCGGCGCGCGCGATACGATGGTGCGATGCGGCGGGCGGTGATCCTGGGCGGCACGGGGGGGATCGGTCGCGCCGCGGCGCGGCGTCTCCTCGTGAGCGGGTGGCACGTCGAGGTGAGCGCTCGAGACGTGCGACGGATGCCGCGGGACATGATCGAGGCGGGCGTCGTGTTCCACGCGGCCGACCGTCGCGACGCCGCGGCGACGGCGGCGCTGCTCGCGCGCGGTGCCGAGCTGCTGGTCGACTGCCTGTGCTTCAGCGCGAGCGATGCGCGCGCGCTGCTCCCGAGCCTCGGCGCGGTGGGCTCGACGGTGATGATCTCGAGCAAGGCGGTGTACGTCGACGACGAGGGCCGGCACGTGAACTCGGACGAGCGGCCGCGCTTCGGCGGGCCGATCCCCGAGAGCCAGCCGACGATGGCGCCCGGCGACGGCGAGGTGGACAGCCGCGAGGGATACGGATCGAACAAGGTCGGCGCCGAGCGGACGCTGCTCGACAGCGGGCATCCCGTGACGGTCCTCCGCGCGTCGAAGGTGCACGGCGAGGGCGCCGCTCCGCCGCGCGAGTGGGTGTTCGTGAAGCGCGTGCTCGATCGGCGGCGCGCGCTGTTCCTCGCGCGACGTGGCGAGTCGATCGACCACACCACCGCGGCCGCCAACCTCGCGCGGCTGATCGAGCACGTCGCGGCGCGCCCAGGCCCTGT
>JALYRN010000514.1 GCA_030855295.1 Myxococcota bacterium
CGACGAGCACGTCGACGCCCGGTGTCGAGCTGCGCACCGCGAACGCCTCACCCGCGCCCTCCGGCGCGTGCGCGGCGGTGCGGAAGCTCCACTCGTACGCGGGATCGCGGTACGTCGGGCCGTTCTCGAGCGCCTCGGCCGCGCCGCTGCGCGACACGCGCTCGAGCGCGATCGGTCCCTCGCCGCGATCGCGGATGGCGAGGATGCGCACGGTGCGCGCGCCCGCGAAGGTGCGCTCGAGACCGACGCGGCCGCCGTCGTCGTAGCGCAGCCCGCGCGAGAACGAGAGCACGTCGGCGAAGGCGCGCAGGAGCGAGCGCGCGTCGAACGCGACGCTCGTGTCGCCCCGCCAGCCGGTGCGCCGGCCGTACGCCTCGAGGTTGCGATCGGCGCGCCCGGCGCCCTGCTTCATCAGCAGCACGAACCGGAACCGATGCTCCTGGTGCGAGCGCAGCGTCGCGAGCCAGCGCTCCGGCGGCTCGACCGCGCCGCCGTTGCACGCACCGTCGGTCAGCATCAACAGGGTCTGCGGCGCGCCCGCGGAGGCGACGGCGTTCAGGATGTCGCGCGCGCGATCGAGCGCGGCTCGGCACGGCGTCTCGCCCTGGTGGCGGCCGAGGTGCTCGACGCGATCGCCCGTGAGCGGCACGACGCCCTCGGCCGCGTCGCGCTGCGGCAGGAGCTCGCGCGGCGAGACGAAGCTCGGCCCGCCCGCCTCGCCGCTCGCGAGCTCGTTCAGCCCGACGAGCATCACCTGATCGCCGTCCTCGAGCGCGCCCGCGAGCGCGAGCGACGCCATCTCCACGAGCCGCCGAGGATCGCTGCGATCCATCGAGCCCGAGTCGTCGATCACGACCAAGTACTGCCCGTACGACGCGCTCTGCGCGCGCACGGGCGCGGCGCCGACGAGCGCAGCGCCGACCAGCGCGGAGGCGGCGAGCGCGAGGGCAGCCGTGGAAACGAGACGAGGCATCGCGTGCGCAGTGTAGAACGCGACGCGCCCGGCGCCGGGCCGATCGAGCGACGACCTTCATTCCTCGTACGTGAATGCGCCGGTTCGCTCCTCGCCGACGTCGCCCCACTCGGCGGGCTGCGCCGGCGCGATGCCGGCCTCGGTCTCGGTGTCGTACTGCTCGGCCTCGGTCTCGACCGGGAGCTGCTGATCCAGGCTGCCGGCCTGATCGAAATCCTCGGGGCCGATCGCGTTGCGCTCGTTGGGCTCGTCGCAGCCCGCGATCGCGAAGGTCAGCGCGCCAGCACAGAGCAGCGCGACCACGTTCTTCCTGATGTCCATCGGTGTGTCTCCTCGATCGCGCGACGCGCCTCGAGGCATTCGGGCTGCGCTGCGATCCGTGTGTTCCCCGGAAGAGACAGCACGCACGGTGCCACCCGCCCGCGCCGCGGCACGATGCCTCACGCGTGCGCCGCGATCGCCCGTCCGGTCCCTCCGGGGCGAGCACTCCTGCGGAGTCGAAGGCTGTCTAAAAATCGGCTCGCCCGCAGGGCGCTTCCGTCCGCGCGCCGGGCGCGCTCCCGTACACGCCCTGCGGGGCGAGCACTCCTGCCGGCTCAGCTGCCGCGGTACGTCGAGTAGCCGAACGGGCTGAGCAGGAGCGGCACGTGGTAGTGCTCGTCGGTCGCGCCGACGACGAACACGATCTCGACGTGCGGATAGAACGACGCGCGACCGCTCGACGCGAAGTACGGCGCGACCTCGAACGTGATGCGGTGCGTCCCGGCCTCGAGCGAGCCCGGCGCCAGCAGCTGCGTCGCGCGTCCGTCGGCGTCGGTCTCGCCCCGCGCGAGCTCGCGGAACGCTCCGCTGCCGTCGGCGCGCGCGAGCGTCACGGCGATGCCTGGCGCGGGACGGCCGATCGAGACGTCGAGCACGTGCGTGGTGATCGGGCTTCGTGCGCTCATGCCAGCTTCTCCAGTCGGATGCGGGTGATCTTCGCCTGCTCCGCGGCGGCGATGCGGAGCTCGGCCTCGGGCTCGTGGTCGAGGCGCGCCTCGAGCAGCGCGAGCATCTCGGCGGCGCTCTTGCCGGTCGCGCAGACCACGAACACGTGGCCGAAGCGCGCGTCGTAGCGGGCGTTCCCGTCGCGCAGCGCGCGCAGCGTCTCTTCGTTCGCCGCGGCCGCGCCGGACTGCTCCGACGCCGCCCAGTCCGCGGTGGTGCCGTACTTCTTCCGGAGCTCGCCCCGGTCGGCGCCGATGCGCGGGTGATGCGCCAGCGCCTCGAGCACGTCCTCGCGCGCCATCTCGGCCCACGCCTCGTCGGCGGCGCGGAAGAGCGCCTCGTCGGTGCCGAACGGACGCCGAGCCAGCATCGCGCGCGCCCACCGCGACGCGCCGCAGCAGCGCGTCAGCATCGCGAGCGCCTCGTCGTCGGTCGCGCCGTCGAGACGCGCGGCCGCGCTCACGCGCGCGCTCCCCAGAGCCGCAGCCGGCTCACGCCGCCGTCGGGGAACACGTCGAGGCGCACGTGCGTGAACGGTCCGCGCGCCTGCAGCTCGTCACGGAAGAAGTGGCGGGTGCTCGCGCCGAGCTTCGTCTCGGGCATCACGGTCTGCCACTCGGCCTCGCCGCCCCCGTACGAGCCGACCGGCACGAGGTCGGTGATGCGCGCGCCCGGCGCGTGCACGCCGCGCAGCGCGAAGCGATCGGCGTAGTTGCCCTTGAAGTGGTGGGTGTCGACCTCGACCATCCCGATCGAGCCCGCCGCGCCGAGCCGCACGAGGATCCAGTCGTGCCCCGGCAGCCGCTTGCGCCGCGTCTCCCAGCCGCCGCCCATGTTCACCGCGCGCCCCGGCGCGATCAGGTTGTTCATGGGCCCGAAGAACGCGTCGCTGCACGCGAGCGCGAGCGCGCCGTTGCGCACCGACGCGAGATCGACCTCGCCCGCGCGCAGCCGCGGCCGCGTCTCGTCGTCGACCACGACCTGCTCCCAGTCGGGATCGGCCGCGCCCCAGACCCGCATGCGCGCGACGCCGCCGTCCGGGTAGATGTGCAGGCGCACGTGCGTGAACGACTCGCTCGCCGGGATCGCGAAGAGGTTCTGCGAGCCGGGGCGCAGCGGCGACTGCGGGAGGATCTCGGTCCAGCGCGCCGACGCGAGCTCGTCGGCGCCGGCGTCGGCGCGCGCGCGCGTCGCCTCGACCGACGCGTACGGCGGGTGGTTCCCGAGGAAGTGGTTGGTGTCGAGATCGAGCGCGCGGATCTGGCCGCGCACGCCGAGCTTCACGATGCACCAGTCCGAGCCCGGGCCGCGCTTGCGGCGGCTCTCCCAGCCGTCCATCCACTTGCCGCGATCGGTGTACTCGTCGGGCAGGAAGACGCCGCGCCCGGGCTTGATCAGGTTCTCCATGCCCGCGAAGAAGTCGTCGCTGCACGCGAGCGCTGCGCCGCCCATCTCCTCTGCGGCCAGATCGATCAGGGAGGCGAACGCGGCGCCGCCGATGTCCTTGCTCATGTGCTCTCCGTTCGGCCGAGGATCGGCCGGCCGATCCTCGGGGTTGCGAGCGCGCCGCCGCTCTCGTACACGGGGCGGCCGCGCAGCCAGGTCTTCTCGATGCGGCCCTTCACCTCGCGACCGAGGTAGGGCGAGATCTTGTGCTTGAAGTGCAGCCCCGCGGCGTCGATGCGCCAGCGCGCGTCGGGATCGAACGCGCACAGATCGGCGTCGAGCCCGCGCGCGATGCGCCCCTTGCGCGCGCTCAGCCCCGCGAGCTTCGCGGGATGCGCGGTCATCCGCTCCACCACGCGCTCGAGCGCCATCCCGCGCTCGCTCGCGGTCGACCACACCGAGGGCAGCCCGAGCTGCAGCGACGCGATGCCTCCCCACGCGCCGCAGAAGTCACCCTCGTCGGGCTTCTTGAGGTGCGGCGTGCACGGCGAGTGATCGGACGTGATCAGATCGATCACGCCCTCCTCGACGCCGCGCCAGAGGTGCTCTCGGTTGGCGCGCTCGCGGATCGGCGGCGCGCACTTGAACTCGGTCGAGCCGTCGGGGACCTCCTCCGCCGTCAGACAGAGATAGTGCGGGCACGTCTCCGCGGTGAACGGCAGCCCTTCGTCCTTCGCGGCGCGGATCGCACCCAGCGCGCCGGCCGACGAGAGATGGACGATGTGCACCGCGCAGCCGGTCTCGCGGCAGAGCTCGATCATCATCGCGATCGCGCCGTCCTCCCAGCGCTGCGGCCGCGACGCGAGGTACGTCGCGTACGAGCGGACGTCGCCCGCGCACCCGGGCGCGTCGTCGCTCTCGAGCTCGGCGTGCACCAGCAGCGGCACGCCCGCGTCGCGCAGCACCGGCATCGCCGCGCGGAGATCCTCGATCGTCGATCGCGGGAAGTCGTCGATCCCCGAGTGGCACAGGAAGCACTTCGCGCCGAGCATCCCGCGCTCCGCCATCGCCGCGAGCTCGCCCGCGTTCCCCGGCACCACGCCGCCCCAGAGCCCGACGTCGACCGCGAGCAGCTCGCGCATCGCCTCGAGCTTGGTCTCCAGCGCCGCGCGCGAGGTCGTCACCGGGATGCAGTTGAGCGGCATGTCGACCAGCGTCGTCACGCCTCCGGCGGCCGCGGCGCGCGTCGCGGTCTCGAAGCCCTCCCAGTCGGTGCGCCCCGGCTCGTTGATGTGCACGTGCGTGTCGACCAGCCCGGGCAGCAGCGTGCTCGCGATCGTCTCCACGTCGATCGATGCTGCGTCGTCGAGCGCGCCGTACCCGACCACGTCGGCGATGCGCCCGTCCTCGATCACCACGCACGCGGCGCGGAAGGTGCCCTCGATCAGAACGCGCTCGGAGCGGACGGCGGCTCGCATGACGCGGAGACTCTACCGCCAGTCGCGCTCCGCGATCGACGGCGAAAGGCTCGCGCGCCCGGGGGCCGTGCGTGAACCTCGCTCCGACGCGCGGCGTCGCTCCCGGTGCGAGGCGCGCCGGGCTACCCTACGCGGCGTCGGCGCTCGCGGGGCGTGCTGCTGTGGAAGCGGCCGGGGCGTCGGACGACACAGCGCAGCGAGGAGCGGGTGATGCGAGCGATGAACGTGTGCAGCGAGTGCCGGCGTCACGTCTACGCCGACGAGGCGTCGTGTCCGTTCTGCGGATCGAGCGCGCCACGCGCGACCCACATCCTGCCGCGCGCCCAGCGGATCGCGCGCGCCGCGGGGTACGCGACCGTGCTGCTCGCCGGGCTCGGCGCCGGCTGTGCGGACT
>JALYRN010000515.1 GCA_030855295.1 Myxococcota bacterium
GGCGAGACGCGCGGCGACGCGCTCGCGACCCTGCGCATCGACGCCCGCGCGGGCGAGCTGCTCCCGGCGCTCTGCGCGCAGCTCGCGGAATCGCGCCGCGCGGGGTGACCCCCCTGCAGGAGTGCTCGCCCCGTAGGGCGCGTACGGGAGCGCGCGAGCCGTTCGATCGCGCGTGGACGGCCGGTCCCTCCGGGGCGAGCCGAGTGACCCCCAGCAGGAGTGCTCGCCCCGCGGCCGCCGGCAGCAGCACGACCCGCGGCTCGCGAGTTCTGCCCCGTGTCGCGCGGAAGCGGGTAATATGCGGCGCGTGGCGGGTGATCCGAACGCGTGGAGCGAGCCACCATGGAACGCGCCGCTCGACGCCGACGCGGTGATCGAGGCCGTCCCCGCGCACGCGATGATCAACGGGATGTTCATCGGCGCGGTCGTCGCAGGAGCGACCGCGCGCGGTGTCGCGGTGCCGAGCGCGCGGGCGCGCTACGTCGGCTTCCACAAGTATCGGATCCGCGAGCACGCGCAGGTCCTCGTCGAGGCGGCGCGCGGGATGTGGCCCGGGCTGCCGCTGCGCCAGGGACTGCGCAAGCTCGGGCGAGCCACGCCCGGCGCGCTCGTCACGTCGACGATCGGTCGGGTCGTGGTCGGCTCGGTCGAGGGCCCGTTCGAGATCCTGCGCGGGATGGCGCGCTCGTACTCGATCCACGCACAGCCAGGCTCGCTCGAGATCATCGAGGCGGAGCCGCGCGCCGCGGTCGTCCGGATGCGCGACGTCTACCACTTCCTCGACTCGCACCACATCGGGGTGTTCGAGGGCGCGCTGCGCTACGCGAAGGTGAGCGAGCCGCGGGTGCGCATCCGCGCGCGCTCGCCGAGCGACGCCGATCTGCTGTGCGAGTGGACCGACGGCTGACGCCCGGCGGGCCCGGCGCTCACATGTCCGACTGCGCGGCACATCGACGTCCACACGCGGAAAAAAACGAATCTTCGTGAGCCGTTCTCGGCGCTCCTCTCCTTCATGATGGCGTGACGAGGACGCGACCGATGGCGGCGGGGGCCGGATGGCTGGGAGGAGCGCTCGGTGTCGGCGCGCGCTTCTGAGCGAGCACGAGGTCTCGCGCTCGCCGTCGCGCTCGCATGCGCCCTCGGGAGCAGCGTCGTCGGCTGCGACGAGCCGAGCGGGCTCGTGCTGCGCGTGCGGCGCGACGCACCGGCGACCGGACGCGGTGCTCGACTGATCGCGTACGGCGGAGGCGTCCCGCGCAGCGCCGCCGACCTCGATGCGATCGCGACCGCGATCGAGACCGGCGGCGCCCTCGTGTTCGACGGCATGGTGCTCGATCTCGGGTACGCGCGCGCGCTCACGAGGGCGCCGGTCGACGCGCCCGAGGCCGACGCGATGGCGGCGCGGCTCGCGCGCTCACCGCTGTCGCAGATGACCGAGAGCTACGTGCTCGTCGAAGTGCGCCCTGGCGACATGGACTGGCGCGACGAGGCGTCCTTCGCGCCCGCGGTCGAGAACGTTCGGCGAGCCGCAGCGTCGGCGCGCGCGGCCGGCGCGCGCGGGCTCTTCCTCGACACCCAGGCGTACGAGGGGCAGCTCTTCTCGCTGCCGGACGTCGCGCCGGGCGCGTCGTTCGAGGACGTCGCGCTCGCGGTGCGTGAGCGCGCGCGGGCGATCATGCGCGCGGTGCTCGGCGAGCTCGCCGATCCCGTGATCGTGCTGACGCTCGGCCCCGGCGAGGTGTGGCGTTCGGTGTGCCTCGACGGCGTCGCGCTCGAGCTCGACCGCTACGGCCTGCTCCCGAGCTTCGTCGACGGCCTCGGCGACGAGATCGCCGCCGCGGGCCGCGGCACGGTGATCGACGGTCAGCTCGGCGCCTACCCGGTCACCCAGGTCCGCGCGCTCGAGCTGCTGCACGCGATCGGGCGCGGCGCCGACGACGCGGAGCTCGCAGCCCGCTGGATCCCCGGCGTGCCCACCTATCGATGGCCGCGTGATCCCGCGCTCGAGAGCGGCGAGATCACGCTGCCCGACGTCTTCGCGGTGCGATGTGCGCCGGCGACCGCCGCGCGCGTGCGCCGCCCGATGCGCGCCGGGCTCGGGCTGATGCTCGACTACGAGCAGGTCGCGTTCGAGAGCGATCCCGCGCTGTTCGATCGCAACTACAGAACGCCTGCCGAGCTCCGCGCGGTGCTCGGCGCCGCCCTCGAGCGCGCGGACGGGCTCGTCTGGCTGTTCGCCGCGAACGTCGATCTGTTCGCGCGCCCGTCGACGCCGCTGACGCCGCTTCCCGACGCCTATCGCGACGCGATCCTGCAGGCGCGCGTGGTGATCGGCGACGCACCCGACGCGGGCGCACCCTGAGGCCGTACGCCGCTTTGTTGGTCGCCCTCGAGACCGTCTTCTACGATTTCGCGCGTGCATCGAACCGCAGCAGGGATCGTGCTCGCATCGATCCTGATCGCGGTGGGCGCGCGGGCGCAGGACGCGGGCACACCGCCATCCGCGCTCGATGCGGGCGCGCCCGCCGCTCCCGACGAGGCGCTCGCTCCCGACACCGCTGCGCCCGACGGCGCCGCCGCGCTCGGAGATGCGGTTCCCGACGACCTCGAGACAGCGGGCGATCTCGGAGCGCCGCAAGCGTCTCGAGCGCCTTCGCGCATCGCGCCTGCAGCGCCGGCTCCGCCCTCACCCTCGGTCACGGTCGCCGATGCCGACGCCACCGACAGCGTCGCGATCCACGTGCCCACCGGGCTCGGCCACGACTTCGTCGCGACCCTCGGGGGCTACGTCGAGACCGCGTTCACGTGGAGCTTCGCCGAGCCGTGGAACGGGCTCATCGCATGGCGCGGCTTCGACAACCGCCACGCGACCTTCACGCTGGCCAACGTCGCGCTGGTCACGCGCTTCGAGCTCGATCGCGTGTACACCGCGATCACGCTGCAGTGGGGCAACACCCCCGACACGTACTATCTCGCCGAGCCCAGCGGCACCCTGATCGGCGGCTCTCCGGAGCCCAGCGGCAGGTTCGGGGTCGGGCCGAGCTCCGCCGCGACGTGGCGGTTCCTGCAGGAGGCCTACTTCGGCTGGAACGCGCCGGTGCTCGACGGTCTCGCGATCGAGGGTGGCCTCTTCCTTTCGCCGATCGGGTTCGAGTCCCTCGCCATCCGCGACGGCTGGCACTGGTCTCGCTCGAACCTCTTCTACGGGCTGCCGTTCTATCACACGGGGATCCGCCTCAGGACGCCGCTCTCGAGCGAGTGGACGCTGAGCGCCGGCGTCTTCAACGGCTGGAACAGCGTGCTCGACAACAACGACGAGAAGTCGGGCGCGGTCTGGATCGACTACGCGACCGACGAGCTCGCGTTCCACGCGCTCTACTTCGGCGGCGTCGAGCGCGTCGACGGCAACTGGCGCAGCCTCTTCGACGCGTGGGTCCGCTGGACGCCGATCCCGTGGCTGTCGCTCGCGCTGCACGGCAACGCCGGGTTCGAGCCGGTCTCCGGTGCGCCCGAGGACGACTCCATGAACTGGTGGGCCGCGGGCGCGCTCTACGTGCGCGTGCTGCCGATCGAGTGGCTCGCGATCGCGGCCCGCGCCGACGTGTTCGCCGATCACGCGCCGGGGGACATCCCTTCGCAGCGCCTCTTCTGGCCGACCACGCCGCTGATGGCGTCGCAGACCGTCACGGTGCAGGTGATGCCCGAGCCGCACCTGTCGTTCTTCGTCGAGTACCGCCACGATCACGCGGAGCCCGACCCGTCGCGCAGGTTCGCCGGCAGCTTCTTCGACGGACGCATGACCAGCAGCCTCGGCGGCATCGAGCCGACCTCGAGCACACAGGACACGATCACCTTCGGCGCGACCGCCGGCTTCTGATCCGCGCCCTCGAGGGTGAGCACTCCTGCGAATCACCGCGCGGTGCGCGGCCCGTTCGCGTCCTGCTGCGAGCGTGGCGATGGTCGATGTCTCCCGGGTTTGCCCGGGAGCACTACGCAAGGTGCGTTCTCGAGCACGTCCCTCGGGGCGAGCACTGCTGCTCCGGATCAGAAGTCGCCCGATGCGCTGCCCGTCGCGAGCTCCACGTGGAGGTACTGCGACACCGCGGCGCTCGAGAGACGCCGGATCCAGAACCGCAGCTCGCCGTCGGCGATCTCCGCGTCCCGAACATGCGCGCGCGACGCCGGATCGAGCGCGGCCGCGTCGGCAGCCCGCAGCGGGCGCTGGCCCGCGCGCCGATAGAGGATCGCGAGCGCCTGACGCGCCAGCAGCGATGCATCGCTCGTCGCGGCGCGCGCCCGCGCGAAGAGCTCGCTGCGCTCGACGATCGTGCCCGCCGCGTCGACGCCGACCACGCTCGCGTACCGCTCGCTCGCGCCGGGGGCCCGGCGCGCGCCTTCGATCACGAAGAGCTCGAGCCCCGGGAGGCTCCAGTCGCCGAAGCGGCGGATCGCCCACCCCGGGTGCTGCCGCTCGAGCGCCTCGGGCACCCCGGCGCCGACCTGCGGCACGGGCTCGCCCGGCTCGAGCTCCATGCACGAGTACATCTGCGTGGGATGCCCCGGTCGCTCCTGCGCGCGCGCCTCGTCGCCGTGCGCGAGGAGCGCACCGAGCACCAGCAGCCCCCAGCCGATCGAGCGGACGCGCACCACGACAGGCTACGACGTGCGACCGGCGATCTCGCTCTGTCCGCGAAGGCTTTTTCTCCGGCGCCTTGCGCGCGCTGCCCTCCGCCGGTCTCCTGTCCTGGTGCGCTCGCCGATCACGATCCTCGACGGTCCGCTGGGGTCCGAGCTCGATCGCCGGGGCGTGCCGACGCCGCTGCCGCGCTGGAGCGCGGGCGCGATCGACGCCGCGCCCGACGTCATCGCCGCGATCCATCGCGACTACGCGCGCGCCGGCGCGAGCGTCGCGACCGCGTGCACGTTCCGCACGACCCGCCGCGCGGTCGGCGACGACTGGGAGCGTCTCGCGCGCCGCGCCGTCGAGCTCGCGCGCGCGAGCGTGCTGCCCGGCCATCGCGTCGCGGGATCGATCGCGCCGCTCGAGGACTGCTATCGCCCCGAGCTCAGCCCAGGCGCGCGCTCGCGCGTCGAGCATCGCGAGCTCGCGCGCACGCTCGCGGACGCGGGCGTCGATCTCCTGCTGTGCGAGACGTTCCCCCACGTCGGCGAGGCGCTCGTCGCGGTCGAGGAGGCGGCCCGGACCGGCGTTCCCA
>JALYRN010000516.1 GCA_030855295.1 Myxococcota bacterium
GCGTACGAGCTCGCCGATGGCGGCGGCGTCGCCGGCGCGCCGCGCAGCATCGCGTTCGAGCTCGCCTCGGCCGACGCGCTCCCGCCGACGACGATCCCGGCCGGGCTCGTGCCCGCGCCCTGGGATCTCGCGGCGATCTGCGGCACCGCGCACGTGGTCTCGACGCGCGCGGAATTCGATGCGGCGCTGCCGGAGCTCCAGCCCGGCGACGGCATCCTGATCACAGAAGGCTCACGGGACTGGGGCGAGATCACGATCCCCGAGAGCGTGCGCGGCACCGCCGAGCGGCCGATCGTCATCCGCTCGCACGACGGTCCCGTGATCTTCACCGGGGCGACGGTGCTACGCGTCGCCGGCAGCCACGTGCACGTCCAGGGGCTGAGCGTGGACGAGGGCAGCGGCGGGTGGCGCGTCGACGGCTCGGCCAGCGCGCTGCCGACCGGCGTCCGCTTCAGCCTGATGCACTGCCGAGAGATGTCGGGCCAGTGCCTCTACGTCGGCCGCTCCACCCTCGCGCGCTTCGATCACTCGCTGATCGAGCGCAGCCGCACCAAGAGCGTCCACGTCAGCAACCAGAGCACGCTGGCGCGCATCGATCACAACCACCTCCGCGACATCGAGACGCGCGTGATCGACGGCACGGTCGTCAACGGAGGGGAAGCGATCCAGCTCGGTCACGGCTTGCCCGGGACGATCGAGGACGTGCCGATCGTTCCGATGCGCGCGCTCGTCGATCACAACGTCCTGCAGCGCACCGAGGGCGAGGGCGAGATGATCGGCGTCAAGACGGGCGGCAACATCGTCGCGCTCAACGTCGTCGTCGACGCGACCTACGGTCACATCTCGCTGCGCGGCGGCGAGCACAACCTGGTGTTCGGCAACGTCATCCGCGCGACGCGAGCCGGCGTCCGCATGCACGGCATCGCGCCCGTCGTGGTGCACAACCTGATCGTCGACCCGCACACCTGGGAGGGGATCCGCATCCCCACCGGCAGCGATCGTCTGTGGCAGCCGGAGGGGTACGACGTGATGTACGTGCGCTACGTCGCCGCGCGTCGCGGTCTCGTGCGCAACAACACCGTCGTGCTCACGTCGCGGGGCGAGACCAGCGCGCGCGCGTTCGCGATGAACGCGCAGGACGACTTCTGCGGCGGCCCGTGCGACGTCGTGCCGTTCGACAACGACTTCGTGCGCAACCTCTTCGTCAACGCGCGCGGGGGCGCGACCGTCGGCTATCCGCAGGCGTTCGTCGACGCCAACTCGTTCGAGGAGAACGGATACTGGCTCGCGGGCGGCGCGACGCTCGGCGTCGAGGGCTCGGTGGCGGCGAGCGTGTCGCTCACGTCCGAGGAGCTGCAGGCGCCGCACGCCGCGCTCGCCGAGCGGGTGTGGGCCGCGCCCGCGGACGAGTGCCTGCGGCTCGAGCGCGCGGCCGAGCTCGACGCGGTGCAGGGCGTGCTCTTCGGCGCGGGAGCGTGCGAGCGACCGGGCGAGGACACGGGCGTGCTCTTGTTCGCGATCGATCTGCTCGCCGACCCGAGCGCGGCCGAGCGCCTGGTGTCGTGGCTCGGTGAGCAGCCGCCGATGGTCGTGCCGCGCGTGCCGCCCCCGCGCTGACCTTGCGGGCCAAGAACGCCTGAGAAGGCGGACGATCCGGGGTGTCCGACGGATGCTCGGCTCAGATCAGATCAGAGGCTGTCTAAAAATCGGCTCGCCCACTCCGGGACCTTCCGTCCGCGCGCGCGGCGCGCGCTCCCGTCCGGTCCCTCCGGGGCGAGCACTCCTGCCGGCTCAGTCTCGGTAGGGGGCCGGCGCGGCGCGATCTCCTCGGGCGAGCGGTGCGATCGCGCGCACGGCGCTGGCGATCGAGCGGTCGAGCGCATCGGCGTCGGTGATCAGCTGCGGGATGGCGACGGTGAGCCGATCGTCCTCGAGACTCAGCGCCGCGTGCGCCTCGTCGAGCGCGACCAGCGCGCGGCGGACCGGCGGGGTCAGCGCCTCGCGCACCAGCACATCGGGGCCGCCCTTCACGACGAAGCGGCGATCGAATTCCGCGTCGCCGAGCTGGATGTCCTGCACGCCGACGAGACGGGCGAGCCCCGCGAGTCGGCCCTGGCGCGCGAGCGCGAGCACCATCCCGAGCGGCGGATCGATCCGGGCGGTGATCCACGTCCAGCGCTCGCCGCCGCGACGCTCCGTCTTCACCTCGACGGGCAGACCCTCGTACCGACCCGCCATGCGCATCCCGGCGACGTCGAGCTCGAACCCGCGCGCCTCGGCGAAGCGTCGCCAGCCCTCGGCCATCGCGCGCGAGACCTCCGAGGCGCCGAGCGCGGCGCGTGCGGCGACGATCTTCGTGGCGAGATCGACCGCGTCGTCGATCACGACCGAGAGGATCTCAGGACGGAACTGGCGACCCTTCGCCTCGAGCATCACCGCGCCGTCGAAGACGTGAGCTCGGAACGGTGCGGTGGCGTGCCTCGCGAGCGCGTCGCGCACCTCGGGCGCGCGGAACAGCGCCTGCGCCACGTCGGGCTCACCGGCGCGCACGACGTAGGTCGGATCGAGCACCGGATCGTCGAGCTGGATGTCGTTCTCCGTCTTCCAGCGATCGAGAGACCCGAGCGTGTCCGTCGGGACGACTTCGACGTGGAGCGAGAGCGAGCGCGGGAAGCGCGCGCTCACGTAGGTGAAGTAGCGCCGGAGATCGTTGCGCCCCCCGCCCTCGACGCGCACGCCGCACTCGACCTCGAGCCCGCCGCGCTGCCCGTGCATCGTGAGGAACATCGGATAGGCGCCATCGCGGCGCGCCAGCGGGAGACCGAGCGCCCGCGCCGCCTTGCCCCACCGCTGCACGTAGAGCTGGGGCACCGCGAACAACAGAATCGGTGGCAGCGTCATCACGGCCATCGAGATCCCGATCACGAAGACCGTGGTGACGATTTCTTGCACCTCTCGTGCATCCATCACCGCAGCATGACCCCGATGAGCCCCGCGCTCGACGAATGTTTCCCGCGCTCGACCTCTGGAGCTCCGCCGTGTCGGCGAGCATCACCGCGCCGACGATCAGGGCCGTCGTTCCTCCGCTCCACGCCGGCGGAGCTCCGCGTCGACCTCGTCCCACTGCTCTTGCCAGGCGGGCTGCTCGCGCGCGTGGATCAGCTCGTTCGCGAAGCCCTCGATGGCTTCGGTCGGGATGCCGCTCGAGGCGAGCGACTCGGGCAGCGCGGCGAGCGCTTCGAGCAGGCTGCGGAGCGTGACGAGGCCCGTGTGCGCGAGGAGCGCGGGCGGGGTGCGGTGGACGCACGGGAAGCTCTGGGCGCGCACGCGGCGTCTTCCGTGCTCCTGCCAGTCGTCCCAGTAACCTTGCGACAGCGCCTCGAGATCCGACGCCGACCAGGCCACGCCGTCGGAGCGGATCCAGCGGAGCGATGCGGCCGCGATCGTGATCGTGACCCACGACGCGTCGGAGTCGTCGTCTCCGACGCCGTCCACGGGGCCCGAGAGCTTCAGCGCGACGCCGCGCTCGGCCACGATCGTGACGCCCTCGCTCACCTCCATGCCGTTCGCGTCGATCGCACGCGCCACGCGATCCCAGTCGAGCGAGACGCGCTGGCCGCGCGCGCGCCACGCGTCCACCGCCTCGGTCTCCGCCGCACGCGCCGCGCGGTTGCCGAGCGTGTGGAACGCCTCGCGGCGACCGCGCTGCTCGGCGTCGGTGTCCTGGGGCACCAGCGGCGCGGGATGAGGTCGCCACTGCGTCGCGCGGAGCGCGCTCACGCCGTCGAGCTCCACGCCGAAGCGCACGTCGTCGCCCAGGCCACCGAACCGCCGCAGGTAGGGCACGTCGACGAGGATCGACACGGTGCGCGCGCACGGGTCGCACGCGAGCCGCACCACTTCGCCGTCGTGGAAGCACGACGGCGTGTGCGAGAGCTCCGCGCCGGGAGGCGGAGACGTCCAGTCGATCGGCGGGCTCGAGCGCACGCACGAGAGCGTGCACCATTCGCGCGCAGCTCGGCGAGCGCGTCAGATCGCGGAGCTCGTGTCCACGACGTGCACCTGATGGTGCACGTCCGGCGTGATCCCGCCGGTCGACCACAGCCAGCTGACGACGAGGCGCGTGCCGATGCGGTGCATGCGCACGTCGCTCGCGGCGCGCATGCGGGTGTCGCTCGTCAGCGCGATGCGGCCGGTCTCGGTGCCGAGCGAGTTGATCCGGACGATCGAGAAGGTGGAGCCGGTGTCGGTCGCGTAGAGGTTCGATCCGTCCTCCGCCATCGCGCGCGTGCCGTCGAACGAGCTGAGCGTGACGGGCAGGGTGGTGGTCGCGGTCCACGTGAGATCCCAGAGCCGGAGCGCGAGCGACGAGCCACCGGTGGTGATGGTCGCGTACCCGGACGCGCCGCGGGCGACGAGGCCGATCTGCTCGGCGGCGACGCCGAGAGGGTCGACCGGACCGAGCGTGCCGTCGACCTCGAGCCGTCGCGTGTGGAGGTAGTCGGGCCGCGATCCGTCGGGCTCGTCGTGGCGGTAGACGAGCTGCCACGCGCCGTCGTTCCACACGATGCGCGGCGTGTTCCCGCGCAGGCCCGTCGGCGCGGTGCTCACGACCTGCTCCGCGCGCATCGTGCCGTCGGGCGCGACGATCGCAGCGTGCACCTGGCGGCTGCCGCGCGAGTCGGTCCAGGTCACGCCGATCTCGCGCGCGTCGGGGCTCCACGCTGCGCGCGTGCTGCCCGCGCGGAACATCGACGCATGCGTGGTCAGGCGCACCTCGGGCGTGACGACCGCGCCGGTCGTGGAGTCGAACGCCGCGTAGTAGAGCTCCTGCAGGCAGGACGACGTGCACGTCTCGGGCGCGGGATCGTGCCGCGGATCCGACCAGAAGACACCGAAGCGATCCCCTGCCCACGCGACCGCGACGCTGTCGGCCTTGCCGGGCGCGGTCGTCACGCGCACCGGCGTCGTCGCCGCGGCGCCGGCCGCGGCCGGCACGACGACGACGTGGATCTCCCAGTTCGCGCCGCCCGCGATCTGTCGCGTGTACGCCAGGCCGATGTTCCCCGTGCACGGATCGACCGCGATGTCGTTCTCCTCGAACCAGTCGTCGCCGTAGTCGCCCGCCGTCGGCGTGCGCGCGCCGAGCTCGGGCAGCACCGGTGCGGTGCAGGCGCCGCCGCAGAGGACCTGGCCCGCGGGACAGCTCGGCGG
>JALYRN010000517.1 GCA_030855295.1 Myxococcota bacterium
GCACCACCGCGCCGCCGCCCGCGCTCGGATCGCCGTGCCCGAGCCACCACGCGAACTCGAGCCGCTGCCGCCGCACCCGGCGTCCCACCGGCATCGTCGCCGCGAGCGCGGCCGCGAGCCCGATCATCCCGGTCGCGCCGATCACCGTCGCCGCGAGCGAGCCGGCGAGCGCGCCGATCGACACGCACGCCATCACCGCGAAGAAGCATGCGATCGCGGTCCGCGTCGGGATCGGCAGCACGCGTCAGCCCTGCCGATGCGGCGTCTGTTCGAGGGCCTTCTGCACCAGCGCTTCTTTCTGTGCGCCCTCCATCTCGGCCTCGGGCGTCAGCACCAGCCGATGGGCGAGCACCGGCACCGCGAGCGCCTTCACGTCGTCGGGCAGCACGAACGCGCGCCCCTGCACCAGCGCGCGCGCCCGCGCCGCCTGCACCAGCGCGAGCGACGCGCGCGGCGAGGCGCCGAGGAAGATGCGCGCCTGCTGCCGCGTCGAGGATGCGAGCCGCACGACGTAGTCGAGGATCTCGTCCTCGACGTGCACCTGCGAGACCAGCTGCTGCAGCCCGAGGATCTGCTCGGGCGCGAGCACCTGCTGCGGCTGCGGCGAACCCTCGAGGAAGCGCCGGAGGATCCCGCGCTCGTCGCGCGCCGTCGGATACCCGATCAGCAGCCGCACGAGGAAGCGATCGATCTGCGCCTCCGGCAGCGGATACGTGCCCGCCTGCTCCACCGGGTTCTGGGTCGCGAGCACGATGAACGGCGAGGGCAGCGCGCGCGTGTCGCCCTCGATCGTCGCCTGCTGCTCCTGCATCGCCTCGAGCAGCGCGCTCTGCGTCTTCGCGGGCGCGCGGTTGATCTCGTCGCCGAGCAGCACGTTCGTGAAGATCGGCCCCTCGCGCAGCTGGAACGTTCCGTCGCGCGGCGAGAACACGTAGGTGCCCGTGATGTCGGCCGGCAGCAGATCCGGCGTGAACTGGATCCGCCGGAACCCCGCGCCGAGCGTCGCCGCGAACGCCTTGCACAGCGTGGTCTTCGCGACGCCGGGCACGCCCTCCAGCAGCGCGTGCCCCTTCGCGAGCAGCGCGATCAGCAAGAGCTCGGGCACCGTGCGCGGCCCGACGTAGACGCGATGCACCTCGTCGATGACGGCGTTGGTGCGCTCCGCGACGAACGCGAGCGTGCGCGGCTCGATCGGCGCGCTCATCCGAGCTTCCGCACCTTGTTCAGCAGCCCCTCGCCGGTCGCGACGATCCGCCGGAAGCGCGACTCCGGGAGCGCATCGCCGCCCGCGCCGCGCTCCCATCGATCGCGCAGCACCGCGAGCTCCGAGAGCAGCGCTCGTGCCGTGTCCACGTCCTCGGCTCTCATCCCCTTGGCCCTCATTCGCGTCGCGATCTCGTCGGCGCCCACCGGCCCGATCAGCCCGAGCCGGCGATGCAGCTCCGTCTCGAGCTCCAGCTTGTAGACCATCGCAGGGTCGCCGAGGTTCGCGCGTCGCTGCGAGAACCAGTAGACGCGCCCGGTGAAGCCTCCCGCGATGCTCGGCCGCGCGAACATCGCGGCGCCGACGTACGGCGAGCTCCGCGGCAGCACGCCGGCCGCGAGCACCAGGAGGATGCCCGCGAGCGCGGCAGCCGCGATCCGCAGCGCGCCCGGCGGGATCTCCGCCACCGCGATCCGCTCGAGCAGCGCGCGCACGTCGTGGAACGGGCGATCCGCGCCCGGCTCGCCGTATCTCCCCGCGAGCACCGCGCTCGGTCCGACGAGCAGCACGCGCCCGCCTCCGTCGCCGGCGACGTAGGTCAGCAGGTTCTCCGCGAAGCGACGGTTCCCGCGCAGCTCGAGCATGTTGTTGATCAGCACGCTCGGATCCGCGATCGCGACCAGCCGACCGCTTCCGACCGCGCCCGCGAGCACCACCGCGTCGTGCTCTCCGAACGAGAAGATCGGCTCGAGATCCTGGTGATAGACGACCTGCGGGTGGTTGGTCACGAGCGCGCTGACGCCCTGCGTGAGCGGATGGCCGGCGTTCGGCCGCGCGATCAGCAGCTCCTCGTTGCCGCGCAGCCGCAGCGCGTCGGCTCGGTTCGGCCGCCCGCGTCCGATGCGGAACGTCCGCAGCAGCGAGTCGCCGCGCCCGAAGTCGTCCCCGAGCGCGACCCGCCCACCGGCGCGCATGAACTCGGTCAGCGCGGTCGCCGGCAGATCCTGCTCGGGCGAGAGCACGATGACGGCGTCCTCGGGGCGCAGCGTCCCCATGTCCAGGCGCGTGACGATCTCGAGCGCCACCCCGCGCTCGGTCGCGATCGCGACGAAGCGCGAGAGCCCGTTCCACTGCTCGTTCTCGGGCCCGAAGTCGCGCTGCTGGGCCCGGGCCGTTCCGCTTCCCCAGCACACTCCTGCTCCCCAGCAGCACATGAGCGCCCCGAGCACGAGGAGAGGGAGCCGAGCCAGCGGACGCACCGCGCGGAGAATAGCGGATTTCGGCCGAACGAAAGGGCGCACGCACGCCCGGAAAAGAAGAACGGCGGGCCTCCGGAGAGACCCGCCGCTCGGTGGGCATCGGCGCCCACCACGATCAGGATGTCCTGGTCACGACCAGCGTCAGCTCGTCCTGGTCACGACCAGCGTCAGCTCGTCCTGGTCACGACCAGCGTCAGCTCGTCCTGGTCATCGGAGCTCAGGGCTCCGACGGCAGGGAAAGGGGTTCACACGAGATCGATGACGATCACGCCCCGCTGCGGCTCGTCGGCCAGAGGAGCCTTCGGCTCGATCGGACGCCGCCGCTCGGGGAGCGGGAGCTGGATGACGGGCGCTTCCTGCGCCTCTTCCTGCTCGCGCTTGCGGATCTGCTCGATGATGTAGGGGGGCAACATCGGCCAGCTCCTTCCTCCCGGATTCCACGGGAATCGGCGGCGGAAGCGAGCTGAAACCAGCGCTCGCTCGAGACACCTGCGAGTGATCATAGCAACGCAGGTGCCACTGTCTAGAGTCTTGCACCTGCCACCTTTTCGTCGCGGCGCTCATGCCCGTGTGATGTCTCGCCACGCGTCGCGCACTTCACGAACGGAAAGCGGTCTTCCATCGCTGAACGCCCCGGTCGTCTCTCGGCTGCGAAACGCGTACGAGCGCGCGCCTGCGATCCCCACGACCTCACCGTGTACGTCCTCGGCCAGAGGCGAGGCGAGGAACACCGCGATGGGCGCCACGTGCGCAGGGCTCATCGAGCCCTCCTGGATTCCCTGGAACGTCGGGAGATCCTCGGTCTGCCGGGTGCGCGCCGTCGGCGCGATCGCGTTGACGCGCACGCGGTGCTTGCGCAGCTCGAGCGCCGCCGAGCGCGTCAGCGCGACCACGCCTGCGGACGCCGCGCCGATCACGGCCTGACCCCGCGCCCCGAAGAACGCGCTCGGCCCGGTGCACAGGATGATCGCGCCTCCTTCCTTCTGGTCGACCATCGCCTGGCCGGCCGCCCGCACGAGCGCGAAGTTGCCCCGGAGGTGGACGTCGAGCACCCGCGCGACCAGCGCGTCGTCGCTCTTGAGCACGGATCGATCGGCGACGATCCCCGCGCACGAGATCAGCGCGTCGACGCGCCCGAACGACTCGATCGCGCGCTCCACGATCGCGCTCGCCGCGCCCGGCGCCGCGACGTCGTGCGCGCTCGCGACGGCCTCGCCGCGGGCGCTGCGGATCTCGGCGGCGACGGCGTCCGCGATCGCAGGGTCCGCGCCGAGCCCCTCCGCGTCGCAGCCCAGATCGTTGGCGACGATCCGCGCCCCCTCGGCGGCGCACGCGAGCGCGATCGCGCGCCCGACCCCGCGCCCCGCGCCCGTGACGATCACGACCTTGCCTTCGAGGCTCCGCTCCGCTTCCGCGCTGCTCACGCGCGGACCCTAGCAGCCCGATCAGCGGACGACAGCGCTGCGCAGCATGACGAAGCGCTGTCCCGCGGAGATCCGATCGTTGCTGCCCGATCCCACCAGCGACCAGTGCATCAGGTTGGTGGTGTCGCCGCGGGTCGTGTCGCCGATGGTGTCGGTGCCGCCGAACGGCGCGCAGCCCGGCGGCGTCTCGCCCGCGCCGCACGGCCGCAGGCTCTCGGTCACGTGCCAGAGCCCGAGGAAGTGGCCGACCTCGTGGGCCATCACGTGGCCCGCGAGCGCGCCGCTCGAGCCGACCACCGACGAGTCGAACGCGACGACGACGCCGCTGTGCATCGTGCCGTGGATCGCGCTCGGACCGGGGATGCCGCCCGCGATGCCGAGCGTGTTGAAGCCCTCGCCGCCCGAGTCGATCGAGCGCACCAGGAAGATCGCGAGCCGGCTGCCCGAGAGCCCGGCGCTGAGCCGGAAGAGCCCCGCGAGCTCGCTGCCCGGGCCGTCGGTGGAGTCGATCACCTGGTAGCGCGTCGCGTCCCCGCTGCTGACGTCGTGGTACGCGATCGCGCCGAGGCTGACCCCCGTAGGGCCGAGCAAGGTACGGAAGCGGCCGATCGCGTTCTGCACGCGCGTGTTGGTCGGCGCCGCCGACGCGGTCACGCCGACGCCGGCGAGATAGATGTCGAGATCGAGCGCCCCCGCGCTGACGGTGCCGCCCGGCGCGCGCTTCACGACCGCCGAGATGCGCACCCGAGCGCGCCCGGTGTCGCCGTCGGTGCGTGAGAACGCGATCACGCGGAACCGGTGCGCGCCGGGCACGTACGGCAGTCGCTCGCTGGTCGCGTTGGGCACCAGCATCGCGATCGACTCTTCGCTGTCGCCCGGGATCCAGCGATCGAGCGGATCGCGCAGCGCGAAGATGTCGTCGAGCAGGAAGATCGTGGTCTCGCGCGGATCCTGGACGTCGTAGAACGACAGCGGCAGAGGATCGCCGGAGATCGTCTGCGCTCGCAGCGTCACGCTGACCGAGTCGGGCGGCGTCGCGAACACCAGCCCGGGCGTGCCGGAGCCCGCCTCGAGATCGTGCTCGCCGAGCGGGATCTCGAACGCGCCGCTGCCCGGCGCGTAGCCGCATCCCGTGAAGGTGCCGCCACCCCAGGCCACGCTGGTGCAGGTCTGGCCGAGCACGCAGTCGCCCGTCACCGCGCACGCCTCGGTGCACTGGCCGCCGACGCACGTGCTCGCCGCGCACTGCGCGTCGCTGCTGCAGGGGCGCGCCGTCTCCCCGCCGCTCGCGTCGTACGGGATGCACGCGGTCACGAGCCCACCGC
>JALYRN010000041.1 GCA_030855295.1 Myxococcota bacterium
GTCTCCGACCAGTACACCACCGAAGCCAGCTTCTCGATCTGCATCGCCGCGTCTCCTCGACCCAGCAATAGCGGCTCCGGCCCGCGCCGAGCAGATGCGGTTCACCGACCGCTTACGACTCAAAGGCTGTCTAAAAATCGGCTCGCCCGCTCCGGGACCTTCCGTCCGCACGCGAAGCGCGCGCTTCCGTCCGGTCCCTCCGGGGCGAGCACTCCTGCCGGCTCAGCTGCAGGAGGTGAGGACGAAGGGTGAGCTCGCGATCCGCGCCGACGTCCTCGCGACGAGCAAGCAGCTGAACGCGCGCCAGGCCGCGCTGGTCGCGGCCTTTCTCGCGCAGGCCAAGCTCTCGCTCGCCGACTGCGAGAAGCTCTTGCCCGACGTCGCTCGGCGTACCCTGCAGCGCGATCTGAAGCGCTTGGTGGAGGCCGGTCTGCTCGCGGAGATCGGCGGCCCCACCGACCCGACGCGGCACTACCGCTGGCTCGGCGGCGAGCTGTGACGAGCTGTGACAGCGAGCTGTGACAGCGCGCCGCGACCCGAGCTTCCGCGAGGCTCGGGATCTCGATGCCTGCATGCGCCTCGTCGGGGGTCCGCCCATCGAGGTGCTCGCGCGGAATGAGCGCGTTGTGATCGGCGACGTACTCGGCCACGAGCCTCCGCAGCGTCGCGATCGAATCGAGCGAGTGCAGGTAGAGCCACTGGTGCCGGAGCTGCTTCCAGAGCGCCTCGATCGTCACGTCGACATGCCACCACTCGTTCGGTCGCGTCGCGCGCACGCCGACGGTCGGGTTCTGCGGGTACACGCGGGCGCGCGGCCGTCGCCAGCCGTTCTGTCGGATGAGCCTGCACCACGTCCTCGCGCTCGCGAACACGCGGCCCGACCGACCCGCGAGAAGCGCGGGCGAGCCGATGGTGAGGTGCCCGTAGCGCTCGTCCAGCACCATATGGCGGATCGCCGCGCGCTCGCCGCGCGTGAGGCGATTCGGCAACGAGCGGGGGCACGGCGTGGCGTCGTCCAGCGCACACTCGAGTTCGCGCCGTCGCCATGCTCGAAGCCGCCCGTCGGTGAGGCCGGTCAGCCTACGCACGGTCGCGTGCCGACGAGATCGCTCGCCTCGGCGATCGACCGCAGCAGGTGCGCCTTGGCCGCGAGCCCGCGCAGCTCGAGGTCGCGCGGAAGGAGCGATACGACCGGCGCGGCACCACGACGGCGCCTGCCACGCCGAGTGGACGCCGGAATCGCGAGCTTCTGGACGATCGCGAGGTCGCGACCCTCGACGACCGCGTCGGATGCGATAGTCGTAGCGGCGGCGGGGCTGAGGCGATCGCTGCATCAGAACGCGAAGGTGCCGCCGCCGCGCGCAAGTGCAACGCCTCGGCGTCGGCAAGCTCGTGCGCGGTGCAGGGCTCACAACACTTCGACGACGGTCATCATGCCCGAGTCGTGGTGCTCGAGGACGTGGCAGTGCAGGGCCCACGTGCCCGCGTCTTCGGCGACGACACCGATGTCGACCGTCTCGCGCGGATGCACGAGCACGGTGTCGCGCCAGTGCTGCTCGTCGACCGCGACGCCATCGCGCGCGAGCACGCGGAAGAACTGCCCGTGCAGGTGCATCGGGTGGAGCCGCGCCGACGTGTTCACGAAGCGCATCTTCACGAACGCGCCGAGCGAGACGCGATCTCGCGCAGCGTGCGCGTGGCCCGTCGCGCCCTCTCGCATCGCCTCGCCGTTGAGCGTCCACTCGAGGCCATAGGGGCCGCCGCGGCGCGCGCCGAGCTCGTAGGTGAGATCCGGTGCGAGCGCGACCGCCGCTCTCCAGTCGGGCGCGCTCGACGTGGGGAACGGGCTCGCCTCGGCGTTCGCGGGCGCACCGGCGACCTCGAAGCGCGCGAGCGTGATGTTGCGCGCGAACGCGTCGACGACGCGGACGTCTGCGTTCGCCTCGGGCGGTGCGATCAGCTCGAGATCGACGCGGTTGCCGGGCGCGATCTCGAGCCGATCGAGCGTGAGGGGCGCGTCGCTCGGGCGACCATCGAAGGCGACGATGCGCGCGTCCGCGCCGACCACGCGCGGCGCGAAGACGCGCCCGTTCGCGACGTTCACGATCCGCACGCGCACGCGCTCACCGGGCGCGATCGGCTCGCGGTGCCCGATCCGTCCGTTGATCGTGATCGCGCGACCCCATCGCCCGTCGTGAGCGAGGTCGTGGCGGGTGACGAACGCCGGATCGATCGCGCCGCTCGCATCGAGACGCCAGTCATCGAGCACCCAGACGGCTTCGCGCACGCGCGGCTCGGCAGGATCGTCGATCACGAGGGTGCCGTGGAGCCCTCGCTCGATCTGCTCGCTGCCGCGCGTGTGCGGGTGGAACCAGAACGTCCCCGCGTCGCGCGCGACGAACTCGTAGGTGAACGACTCGCCCGGGGCGATCGGCGCTTGCGTGACACCCGGCACACCATCCATCGCATTCTCGAGTCGGATGCCGTGCCAGTGGATCGACGTCGGCTGCGGCAGGCCGTTCGTGATGCGCACCCGCACCCGATCGCCCAGGCTCGCGCGGAGCGTCGGACCCGGCACCTGCCCATCGTAGGCCCACACGTCGAGCGCGCGGCCGTCGAGCAGCGAGAGCGTCGTGGGTGCGGCGACGATGTCGAACGTGCGCACCGCCCCGGTCTCGCGCGGTCGGGTGGAACGAGCGCCCGGGACGGTCGCGAGCTCAGCGCGGGAATTCATCGGGACCTCGTGCGGCTGCGCGCGACGCCAGCCGTCGCAGCCGCTGGAGAGGAGGGCGCCGCAGCAGGCGGCGAGGACCAGGGCTCGTGCGTTCGGTGCGTGCGCCACATCTCGCCGACGCACGAGGCTTCTGGGCATTACACCCCTGCGTACTCCAGCGCGCCTCCAGGAGCTCGCGCCGTGCTCGAGGTCCGCGAGCGCCCGGAGAGCGCCGCCCCCAACGGTTGGCTCGAGCACCCCGAGGGCACCGTGCCGGCCCCGGCGGACGCGGCGCGGATGCGCGCCGACGGCATCGAGGTCTGGTCGGACCCCGGGGGTTGGGCGATGGCGAGGCGAGCGCGGAGCGCCGGAGAGGTCTCTCGGTTCCTGCGTAATGCGCCGAGCTCTTCCACGTCCTCCCACCGAGCGGCGAACGAGAGCCGCAACTACCCCGATCGCCGGTGCGCGCTCGCGAAGAGCGCGCGTCGGCTGGCAGGAGGCCTTCATGATCGTGATCGTCGGGGCCGGGCTGGCGGCCGTACGTGCCATCGAGTCCATGCGTGCGACCGGATACACGGGTGGGATCACGCTCGTCGGAGACGAGCCGCATCTGCCGTACGAGCGCCCTCCGCTCTCGAAGGAAGCGCTCCGGGGAGAGGTCCCGTGGTCCGACCTCGCGATCCATCCGGCGACGTTCTTCGCGGAGAACCGCGTCGATCTCGTGCTCGATCGCGCCGCGACTGCACTCGATGTCGAGGCGTGGCACGTCGAGCTCTCGGGCGGCGCTCGCCTGTCGTTCGACCGCCTTCTCGTCGCAACCGGCAGTGCGCCGGTGCCGCTGCGCGTCCCGGGCTCGGAGCTCGAGAACGTGCTCGTGCTGCGAGGTCTCGATCACGCGCGGGCGCTGCGAGAGCGACTGCTCGCGGCGGAGAGCGTCGTCGTGGTGGGTGCGGGCTTGGTCGGGCTCGAGGTCGCCGCCGTGGCTCGGACGATGGGCAAGAGCGTGACGGTCGTGGAGCGCGGGCCGCAGCCGCTCGATCGCCTCCTCGGCGGTCATGCGATCGCGAGCACGATTGCAACGCTTCACGGTGAGCACGGCGTCGAGCTCCGCACCTCCGTGACGATCGACGCGTTCGACGGGCAAGGCCGTGTGCGTCGTGCGCGGCTCTCCGACGGAACGAGCGCGCGCGCAGATCTCGTGCTGGTCTCGATCGGGATCCGGCCCAGCACGGACTGGCTAGCATCGAGCGGGCTGGCGATCGACGACGGCGTTCTCGTCGACGCGTTCGGCGCGACGAGCGCCGAGGGCATCTATGCTGCAGGCGACGTCGCGCGCACGAAGCTGCCCGACGGTCGGACGCTGCGACTCGAGACGTACGGGCACGCGCACAGTCAGGGCGTCGCCGTGGGCCGCACGCTCGCAGGAGAGCCGACGACGTACGTTCCGTCGGTGGCCGCGTCCTCCGAGCAGTTCGGCGTACGCATCCAGATCGTCGGGAGCATCGCGCGCGAGCAGAGGACAACGATCCGGGGATCGGTCGAAGAGCGATCGTTCGCGGCGTTCTTCGTCGATGCGGGTCGCGTGACCGGGGCGCTCGTCGTGAACAGACCGCGAGACGTCCCGCTCGCGAAGCGCCTGATCGAGTCGCGAGCGCTGGTGGATGAACACCTGCTCGCCACGATGCGCTGACCCGTGCCGGAAGGTGGGGCGGACGGCGACTGATACGCGCGCCGGAGCCCTTCGGGCGTCGCACGATCGTGAACGTCAGTGGAGGTCAGTGGAGCGGTCGAGCGGAGCGCAGCACCTCGCGGCGCCGTGGTCGCCAGTCGTACCCCTGACGACTCAGACCGATCCTCGATCCGACGTGCTCCCCGGGTACTGGATGGACCCGGCGAACGCGGGGGCGCTGGAGGCGAGAGAGCGGGCCCGCGAGTTTCTCATGGAGCCACCTTCGCGGCGGCTCCCCGCGGCGGACAGGAGCCGCACCGGACCGCTCGGTTCGCGTCGACGCGAGCGCGACGCGCCGCGACCCGAGCTTCCGCGAGGCTCGGGCTTCGATGCCTGCATGCGCCTGGTCGGGGGTCCGCCCATCGAGTTGCTCGCGCGGAATGAGCGCGTTGTGATTGACGACGTACTCCGCCACGAGCCTCCGCACCGCCGTGATCGAATCGAGCGAGTGCAGGTAGAGCCACTGGTGCCCGAGCTGTTTCCGAAGCGCCTCGATCGTTCGGTTCGCCTCGACGCGAGCACGACGGGCCGCGGCCTGAGCTTCCGCGAGGCGTCGCCCGTCGCGGGGCAACGCGACGCGGATCTCGCCCGCATATCTGCCGGGTGTGCTCCTCGACGCGCAGTCTGCGCACGCGGACCGGATCGATCGACTTCGGTCGCGGCGGCGGCCGAGGCTAGACGATGCGCTCGTAGCGGATGAAGTCGACCTTCTTCATCTGCGGCGTTCCGTCCGGAGCCTGGTGGATACGGACCTTGTTCACCGACGCGAGGGCGTTGAGCGCCTGCGCGACCTCGCCCCGGCCGATGAACGAGTCCTTGCCCACCGAGCTCGCCACCTCGGCGAGCGTCTGAGGTTCGCGGCCAGTCAGGGCCTCCTCGATCGTGCCGGCGAGGCCGGTGCCGAGCTTCGCATTGCGGCGATTCCAGAAGAACATCGCCAGCCCGACGATGAGACCGATGACAGCGCCTTGGAGCATCGGCGGAGGATGTCTCGACCGCGCGCGTCGCTCAAGAGCGAGCGTCACTCTCGCGCCGAGGGCGTGCGCCGATCGCGAGAGCAGCTCGCCGTGGGCCCCCTTCCCCGCGCACCGGTAGAGTCGGCCCTGAGGTCCGCGTCGGCGAGCGAGGTCAGCGGGTCGCCGGCGATCGACGACGCGGCGTTCGCGCCGGCGCGATGCCGCTCGGGGAAGGTCGAGGACGATGGCCGCGCGACCTCCTGCGCTTCTCCGGCGTCGATCGGCTCGGCCCCGGCGCGTGGCTCGTGCGCGTGATCGAGGACCCGATGACCGGCACCGGCGTGCTCGTCGTGGATCGCGACCGCGACCGCACGCTGCAAGGCTCTCCGCGGGGTGCGCGCGGCCTCGGCATGCTCGCAGTCGCGCGGTGGGACGCGGCGCGATAGAGATCGGAGCGGTGCAGGATCCCGAAGCGCCGGCTGACGGTGTTCACCGGCGTGTCGGGATCGGGCAAGTCGTCGCTGGTGTTCAGCACGATCAGGGCTTCATGCCCACCCTCGCGCGGCCCGACGTCGACCTGCTCGACGGGCTGACGACCGCGATCGTCGTGGACCAGGAGCGGCGAGCGCCAGCGCCTGAAGCTCGCGACCCACATGGGCGAGGACGGCTCTCGCTGAGTCGCCTGCTCCGCTACGACAGCTCGACGTGTCGCTGGCGACGCGCGATCATCGCCGCCACGCGCGGCATGGGCGCCGTCGCTGCTCGGTCCGATGCCGCGGCCCCGCCTCGACGCTCCGATCACCATGACGTCTCCGACTCCTCGCCTCGAAGCGCTTCGCAGCGCGCTCGGACGACCCCGAGCACCCGCGCGGATCACACAGCAGCCGTTCGACTACGACGCGGCGCACTACGCTCGGTTGTGCTCGGCGGCAACGCGTGGGGAGCGCCCTGCGGCGCGCGATCTGACCGACTACGCGCTCGACGTGACGTACCAGCCGCTCCAGCCCGATCTCTTCCGGTTCTTGCTGCCGGTCTGCCTCGACGCCTGGGCCGAAGACCTGCAGGGCCGCGGTCCGTACGCCGGCTTCGTCGAGCAGCTCTACCCAGCGCTGGTGCGCAGTCGCTGCCTCGACACGATGCTGGACACGCGCGAACGAGACGCGGTCTACGCGTTCCTGCGCGCCGCGATCCTCGAGGTGATCGACCGCGAGCAGGCGCTCTCGTTCTCCGGCATGCACGCGTCCCCGTATCGGTGGATCGCCGCGTTCACGACGCACGGCGTGCTCGCGCCCGACGTCGACGCGCTCTGGACCGAGTGGTGGTCACTCGCAACGTCGGGCCGCGCGGTCGCGGCGCTGCAGTACGCGTCGTGCTTGGCATACGACGCGTCGCACGACCCCGTCTTCGCACCATGGACGCGCGATGGTGGCGGCGGCCCACCGACGCTCTGGGACTACGCCGGCCATCTCTACGAAGATCGATGGCGGCCCGAGAACGTCGCGTTCCTCGAGCGAACGCTCGGTGCGGAGTACGTGCTCGGCAGGATCGACGCTGCGGTCGAGGTCCTACGCGGGGCGCCCACAGAGGAGGCAGCCGCGATGCTGCGGGACGATCTGCCTGCCCAGCGCGAGCGGCTCGAGCACCGATGCGCCGAGCTCCCCCGCCTGCTCGCGACCCCAGGCCGCGCGGGCGAGCTGCGGCGCTGGTCGGCGTAGCGGCGGTCGTCACGCGGTCGATCGAGCCGGGCGCACGGAGTCGAGCACGGGGCGCGCGGGGTCCTCGTACACGCGCGCCGCACGGTGTCCTTCGGCGGACGGATCGGCTAAGCAGGGTCGCGACACGCGGCGCAGCGGAACGGGAGGGCGAGCACATGACGAAGAGCACCAGCGAGACCGAGAACCCAGCGATTCCTTCGCCGACTCCGAAGGCCCATCGGCCGCAGACGAATCGGGACTGGTGGCCGAGCCAGCTCGATCTGTCGGTGCTGCATCAGCACTCGCGAGCGCGAGCCCGATGGACGACGACTTCGACTACGCGGAGGCGTTCGCGTCGCTCGACGTCGACGCGCTGAAGAAGGATCTCGTCCAGGTGATGACGACATCACAGGCGTGGTGGCCAGCCGACTACGGGCACTACGGGCCGCTCTTCATCCGCATGAGCTGGCACTCCGCCGGGACCTATCGCATCGAGGACGGACGCGGCGGCGGCGGGGACGGCGCGCAGCGCTTCGCGCCGCTCAACAGCTGGCCGGACAACGCGAACCTCGACAAGGCGCGCCGGCTGCTGTGGCCGATCAAGCAGAAGTACGGCTCCAAGATCTCGTGGGCCGATCTGCTCGTGCTCGCGGGCAACGTCGCGCTGGAGTCGATGGGCTTCTCGACGTTCGGCTTCGGGTTCGGGCGACGCGACGTGTGGGAGCCCGTCGAGATCTTCTGGGGTCCGGAGGACACGTGGCTCGGCGACGAGCGCTACGGCGACGACCGTGCGCTGCACGGGCCGCTCGGCGCGGTGCAGATGGGGCTCATCTACGTCAACCCCGAGGGGCCGAACGGCACGCCTGATCCTCTCGCGTCGGCGCGCGACATCCGCGAGACGTTCCGGCGCATGGCGATGGACGACGAGGAGACGGTCGCGCTGATCGCGGGTGGTCACACGTTCGGCAAGACACACGGCGCCGGCGATCCGAAGCACGTGGGGCCCGAGCCCGAGGGCTGCCCGATGCACTCGATGGGGCTCGGCTGGAAGAGCTCGCACGGGACCGGCAAAGCCGCGGACACGATCACGAGCGGGCTCGAGGGCGCGTGGACGCCCACGCCGATCCAGTGGGACAGCAGCTTCTTCGACACGCTCTACGGGTTCGAGTGGGAGCTCACCGCGAGCCCCGCCGGCGCGAAGCAGTGGAAGCCGAAGGACGGCGGCGGCGCCGGCACCGTGCCCGACGCGCACGACGCCTCGAAGAAGCACGCGCCGATGATGGCGACGACCGACCTCGCGCTGCGCACGGACCCTGCGTACGACGCGATCTCGCTCCGCTTCCACGCGAACCCCGATCAGCTCGCGGAAGCGTTCGCGAAGGCCTGGTACAAGCTGCTCCATCGCGACATGGGGCCGGTGTCGCGCTACCTCGGCCCGTGGGTCGCGCCGGCGCAGCTCTGGCAGGATCCGGTGCCCGCCGTCGATCATCCGCTGATCGACGCGAGCGACGTCGCCGCGCTGAAGCAGCAGATCCTCGCGTCGGGGATCCCCGTCTCGCAGCTCGTGTCGGTCGCCTGGCGCTCGGCGGCGTCGTTCCGCGGCACCGACAAGCGCGGAGGGGCGAACGGCGCGCGCATCCGGCTCGCGCCGCAGAAGGACTGGGAGGTCAACGAGCCGGTGCAGCTCGCGAAGGTGCTGAAGGCGCTCGAGGGCGTGAAGCAGAAGCTCGACGCGTCGCAGTCCGGAGGGAAGAAGGTCTCGCTCGCGGATCTGATCGTGCTCGCCGGCTGCGCCGCGATCGAGCGCGCGGCGAAGGACGGTGGCGTCGAGATCACCGTGCCGTTCACGCCCGGGCGCACCGACGCGACGCAGGAGCAGACCGACGTGGAGGCGTTCGCGGTGCTCGAGCCGAAGGGGGATGGGTTCCGCAGCTACGTGCGCGGCGAGCAGGAGCTCTCGCCGGAGACGCTGCTGCTCGAGCGGGCCAACCTGCTCACGCTGACGGCGCCCGAGATGACGGTGCTCGTCGGCGGCATGCGCGCGCTCGGGGCCAACGTCGCGGGCTCGAAGCACGGTGTGCTCACGAAGACGCCGGGGACGCTGACGAACGACTTCTTCGTCCAGCTCCTCGACGGCGCGCTCGAGTGGGAGCCTGCCGCGTCGGGCGACGGAGTGTACGAAGGGCGCGAGCGCGCGGGTGGTCAGGTGAAATGGACCGCGACGGCGGTCGACCTCGTCTTCGGATCGCACTCGCAGCTGCGCGCGATCGCGGAGGTCTACGCATCGGAGGACGCGAAGGAGAAGCTCGTCCGCGACTTCGTCGCCGCGTGGGACAAGGTGATGAGCCTCGACCGCTTCGATCTGACGCCCGCGCGCTGACGACACGTGGACGAGCTCGCCCGGTTCCGTGGCACTCTCGGCGGATGACGCGCGCACGGTGGATGCTGCTGGGGATCGGGTGGGCTCTCGCGGTCGGATGCGAGGGTGAGCTGGCCGACGATGCCGATGCGGGCGCGGCGCGCGATGCAGCGCGCTCCGATGCATCGGCGATCGATGCGGCGCGCGTCGATGACTCGGGCACGCAGGGCGACGCCGACGTGGACGGCGGCGCGGGCGACGCGGGAGCGCCCGATGCGGGGGCGCCGGGCGTCGGATGCGAGGGGCACGACTATCTGCTCTGCGAGGACTTCGAGTCGGCGGCGCCGGGCTCGTTGCCCGATGGGTGGTCGGTGGGCTCGGGATGGCAGATGGGCGACAGTCGGCCGGAGGTCACGTCGGACTCGGTCCACACCGGCGCGCGCGCGCTTCGCTCGTCGATCGCGATCTCGGGGCAGCGTCGCGCGGAGCGCAGCATCGAGTCGCTGGGCGACGCGCGCGGCGTGCACTGGGGGCGCGTGTTCTATCGCGTCGAGGCGCCCGCGTTCGTCCCGACCGGAGGCGTCGTGCACAACACGTTGCTCGCGCTGCTCGGCGACGGTGAGGCGCGCGTGGTCGACACCGTGATCCGGCCCGACGGCGCGCATCAGTTCCTCTACAACGTGCCCGACGACAGCTGCTGCGTGGGCTCCAGGTACGACTACCGAACCTACGACGGCGACTGGCACTGTGCCGAGTGGCAGGTCGACCGTGCGACCCAGAGCTATCGCTTCTTTCTCGACGGTACGGAGGTCGAGGACATCGCGTTCTCGTACGGCGCCGGTGACACGCGGGCGAGCATGGACGACTTCTCGCGGGTCGCGCTCGGCTGGCGCAACTACCAGACGCCCGACACTCCGTACACGTCGTACTTCGACGATCTCGCGATCGACGACGCGCGCGTCGGCTGCGACTGACGATCCGTGCGCCTCCTCACCGAGGCTTGGACGCGACGAGGAACGCGATCATCGGATCGGCCCCGACGTCGGGCTGGGCGACATCGACGAAGCCCGCCCGGCGCACCTCGTCCTCGACGGTGCGCCGGGCGAGGAAGCTCACGCGCGGCGCTCTCCCGAGCCAGCGCATCACGTGCAGCAGAGGCGCATACGGCACCCAGGACTCGCTCAGGCAGACGGTGGACGAGACGAAGAAGCCACCGGGCTTCAGCAGGCGGTACATGCGCTCCAGAGCGGCGGATCGATCGTCGACCAGGTGCAGCAGGCTGTAGGCGCACACGCCATCGAGGCTCTCGCCCTCGATGGCCGTGAAGGCGTCGTCGAAGGCCCCGACGTGGAACGTGACGTTCTCGACGAGGGCGGCGCGTGTCTTGTCGCGGGCGATGCGGATCATCTCGCTCGACAGATCGAGCCCGTGGACGTGCGCGGCGGAGTCGGCCAGGCGCAGCGCCAGTGACCCCGTGCCGCAGCCGACGTCGAGCACGACGTCGCGGGGCGACATCCGCGACTTCGTGATCGCGATCTTGCGCTCGAACGCGTCGGGGTCTTCGACCGGCCGGCGCGCGTACTTCTCGGCGATGCCGTTCCAGAAGGTGGGATCGGCGATGACCTGGGGCTCGCTTCGGCTCATGCCGACCCTACGACGGGATCGCGGATCCTATTTCGCGACAGAGCGTGGTCCTCGTCGAGGTCGCTCGAGGCGGCCGCCAGCCGCGAGCCGGACGATGCGGCGGAAGCGCGGGCACTCCATGTGGCTCGGAGCGGGGCACGACGCCGCGTGCCGTAGGCCGTCGCGCAGCGCGCCCAGTCGCTGGATCGTGTGGTCGAGCTCGTCGGCCTTGGCGCGCAGCTGCTCGCGCCGGATGCGCGGCCTGCCGTCGGGCGCGAACATGCGAGCGATCTCGTCGAGCGAGAATCCCGCCACGCGACCGAGCGAGATCAGCGCGAGCCGCTCCACCACGCCCGCATCGAAGAGGCGCCGCAAGCCGCGGCGTCCGGTCGAGGTGATGAGCCCCTTCTCCTCGTAGAACCGCAGCGTCGAGGCGGGCACGCCCGCGCGCCGAGCGACCTCGGCGATGTCTAGATCGTCTTGCACCCTTGACCTCAAGTCGACTTGAGCTCGCAGACTGCATCCGTGATCTCGCAACGCAACCCGAAGGAGCCCTCGATGTCGGAAGCTCATCAGTCGAATCGTGATCAGGCCGCGCTCTGGAACGAAGCCAGTGGGCGGACCTGGGTGGAGATGCAGGACGTGCTCGATCGCATGCTGGCGCCGTTCGAGGCGCTGCTCGTCGAAGAGGGGTTCCCGGGCGAGGCCGGCCGCGTGCTCGATATCGGCTGCGGTGCGGGCGCCACCACGCTCTCGATGGCGCGGCGGCTCGGGCCGCGAGGCCTCTGTCTCGGCGTGGACATCTCCGCGCCTCTGGTGGCGGCCGCCGAGGAGCGCGCGATCAGCGAGGGCATGGCTTCCGCAGCGTTCGTCCGCGCGGACGCGCAGACGCATCGCTTCGAGCCCGGCCACTTCGACGCGGTGATGTCGCGCTTCGGCGTGATGTTCTTCGACGATCCCGTCGCGGCGTTCGCGAACCTGCGGCGCGCCGCGCGACCGAGCGCACCGCTCACGTTCGTCGCTTGGCGCAGCCCCGCGGACAACCCGTTCATGACGACGGCGGCGCGCGCCGCAGCGCCGTTCCTGCCCGCCATCGGCTCGCCCGCGCCGGACCCCGACGCGCCCGGGCAGTTCGCCTTCGCAGACGGAAGCCGCGTGCGGCGGATCCTCGACGCGAGCGGCTGGACCGACGTCGAGGTCCGCGCGGTCGACGTCCCGAGCAGCGTCGCAGAGGAGGACCTGCTCGCGTACGTCACGAAGCTCGGCCCGGTCGGCCTGGCGCTGCGCGAGCTGGACGACCCGACGCGCGCCCGGATCACCCAGGCGCTCCGGACTGCGTTCGATCCGTACGTCCGGGACGGCGCGGCCCGCTTCGACGCGGCCTGCTGGCTCGTCCGCGCGCGCGCCTAGCGCGTCGGGCCGAGGGCACGCGCGCTGCTTCTCACGCGCGCGGGGCCACGCGGCGCACGCGGAAGCCGTGTGCCTCGCCGGTCCACCAGTGTGGCAGCGCGTTCTCGGGGATCGTGACCTCCTCGGGCACCTCGGCGGTGCGGAAGACGAAGTCGAAGATCGGCGTGGTCAGCCCGTAGTTCGCGCGGGGATTGCCGTAGTGGTGGTGGTAGTGGAAGCGCCACATCCACTCTTCCCACCGCGTGCGCGGCGCACGCACGTGCATCCGCGCGTGCGAGAGCGTGATCCCGACGTAGCCCGCGGCGAGCGAGGCCGCGAGCGGGATCGCGGCGCCGGGGCCGAGCACCGGCGACAGCACGACCGCCACCGCCACTGCAGCCTTGCCGACGAGCCCCGCGTTGTCGCGGATCTCGCCGATGGGATCACCCTCGGTGTGCGCGGTCCGATGGTGCTCGAGGTGCTCGGCGCGCGTCGGCAGCGGGCGGCGCGCGTGCGCGACCCACGCATGCCACGCGTAGTCGAGCAGCGGTACCGCGGCGACCCCGGCCGCGGCCCAGCCGATCGATCTCACGATTCGCATCCCACCATGCTCGGTCGCGTCCGACGCTTCCGCAAGCTCCGGAGCTGCGCGGGCGACCAGGCGCGCGCGCAGATGCTCGCCGTGGCCGATGCGGCCCTGCAAGCGACGGTGTCGCTTCGGAGTCCACACCGCCGCCGATGGGCACTTCGCCATCGGCGGCCCAGGTGCCGAGCGCCGTCTCCGAGATGCGCGCATCTGCTTGCGATCCGCGCGTTCGTCGCTGCGCCACGTCGCCACGAGACGAGCCGCCTCACCCCGGCACGAGGTGTGCGGATGCGCGGTGCATGCGTCGCATGAGAGCCACTGCCGTCGCTGCGCTCGTGACCCTCGGGATCGCCTCGGGCTGCGTCGGCTTCGTCGAGGACGGACCCGCCGGGCCAGGCGGCGCGCCGCCTCGCACCCCTTCGCCGGAGCCGGGCGCGTGCGTGCCCGGAGACCACGACGAGGCGGGGCTCTCGCGGCTCACGCGTGAGCAGTACGACCGCACGGTGAGCACGCTGCTCGGCGACAGCACCGCGCCCGCGCGCGCCTTCACGGGCGACGACGATCTCGACGGCGTGCGGGTCGGCGGCGCGCTCTCTCCGCTCGCCGCCGACGAGCTGCACACCGCCGCCGAGCGGCTCGCCGACGCAGCGGACGTCGCCGCGATGATCGCGTGCGATCCCACCACCGACGAAGAGGCGTGCGCGCGCGAGACCGTCGCCGCGGTCGGCCTCCGCGCGTATCGACGCCCGCTCCCCGACGACGAGCTCGCGGGCTTGCTCGACGTGTTCCGCGCCGGCCGCGAGGGCGCGACGTTCGACGACGGCGTGCGCTGGGCGCTCTCGGCGATGCTCGTGTCGCCCGCGTTCCTCTATCACGCGTACGGACCGCTCGCGTCGGCGGCGCCGGGCGAGCCGCTCTACGGGTACGCGATCGCGAGCCGGCTCTCGTATTTCTTCTGGGGCTCGATGCCCGACGACGCGCTCTTCGAGGCGGCGGCGGCGGGCGAGCTCGACACGCGTGACGGAGTGGGCGCGCACGCGCGCCGCATGCTCGAGGACGCTCGAGCGCGCGAGACCGTCCGTACGTTCTTCAGCGACTGGCTCCACATCGACCGCATCGAGTCGGTGCGGAAGGACGAGACGCTCTTCCCGGAGATGACGCCCGAGCTCGCGCACGATCTCGCGCAGTCGATGACGCTTTTCGTCGATCGCGCCGCGTGGGAGTCGGGCTTCACGGACCTGCTGACGAGCGACGAGGTGTTCGTGAACGAGCGCATCGCCACGGCGTACGGGCTCGGCGGGATCACCGGAGACGAGCTCCGCCCGGTCGTGCTCGATCCGGGATCGCGCGCAGGGCTGCTCACCCAGCCGGGGCTCCTCGCGGTGCTCGCGACGCACGAGCAGACGCATCCGATCCTCCGCGGACACTTCATCCGCGAGCGGCTGCTGTGCCAGGACCTGCCCGCGCCTCCGTCCAGCGTCGTCGTCGAGGTGCCGGCGGTCGATCCCGAGAGCTCGACGCGCGAGCGCTTCACGATGCACGCCACCGAGGCGTGCGCGGGCTGTCACGAGCTCATGGATCCGATGGGCTTCGCGCTCGAGCGCTTCGACGCGATGGGGCGGCTCCGAGAGACCGACCACGGGCACGCCGTCGACGCGACCGGCTGGGTCTGTGACGACTGGGGCTGCCTCGAGCGCACCGAGGTCGACGGCGCGGTCGAGCTCGCGAGCCACCTGGCGTCGATCGACACCTCGCGCGACTGCGTGACGCGCGAGGTCGTTCGCTTCGCGCTGCATGCGTCGCCGACCGTGATCGACGACTGCGAGGTGCAGCGGCTCAGCCAGGAGCTCGAGCGCACCGATGATCTGCAGCAGCTCCTGGTCGCGATCGCGACCAGCGATTCGTTCGCACGCGTCGGCGCGCCGGAGGAGGAGTGATCATGGGCAAGCTCGGAAGGCGCGCGTTCCTCGGGACGAGCGCCGGGATCGTGGCCGCGTCTCCGCTCCTGCGCGCCTCGCGCGTGCTCGCGGGCGGCGAGCCGGCCCCTCGTCGGCTCGTGATCTGGCACGTGCCCTCGGGCACGGTGGAGCTGGAGTTCCGACCGCGCGCCGGCGCGACGCAGCGGGACTTCACGCTGCCTCGCATCCTCCAGCCGCTCGAGCGTCATCGCGACCGGCTGCTGGTCTTCGGGCCCTCCGAGCCGCGTGATCGCGACGGAACCGATCCGTACACCGACCCGCGTGCATTCTCGTGGCGCGAGCGCAAGGGCATCAGCCTGCACGTGCCGGGAGACAACGGACACCGCTTGACCAAGATCCTGACCGGCATGCCGGAGGTGACGGTCGACGGTCGCAGCTGGGGCGGCGGCCCGTCGATCGACCAGGTCGTCGCGCAGCGCATCGGCGACGCGACGCCGTTCCGCTCGCTCGAGCTGGCGGTGCACGATGGCTACGCGGGGTCGGGCAGCTCGGCGCGGATGATCTACTCGGCGAGCGGCGTGCCCGTGCCTCCGACCCACGATCCGCGCGCCGCGTTCGATCGGCTGTTCGGTGGACGGAGCGCCGAGCCCGATCCCGGGATCGAGCGGGCGCGGCGTCGACGACGCGCGATGCTCGATCTCGGCCGCGCGGAGCTCGAGCGCTCGAGCGGCTCGCTGGGCGCGCCGGAGCGGCGTCTGCTCGACGCCCACGCGACGGCGCTCGAGGAGCTGGATCGCCGGCTCGACACGCTGCCAGGCGCGACGTGCACGTTCCCCGCGCGGCTCGACGACGGGGCGGTGGCGCGCCCCTCGTACGACGTCGCGCCGCGTGAGGTGTACCGCGCGCAGGTGGAGATCCTCGCGCACGCGCTCGGCTGCGATCTCACGCGCGTGGGCTCGCTCTCGTTCGGGCGCAGCGACAGCCACACGAAGATGCCCTGGCTCGGCGGGCTCGCCGCGACCGAGAGCCACCACGGGCTCTCGCACACCAGCCCTTGGGAGATCCTCCCGGGCGGCGACGCGCACGCGCACGCCAAGCTGCAAGCGCTCGTCGACGTGCACCGCTTCTACATGGACGAGCTCGCGCACTTCATGGATCTGCTCGCGGCGATGCCCGAGGGCGAAGGCACCGTGCTCGACAACACGCTGATCTTCGTCGTGAACGAGATCTCGGAGGGTCAGTTCCACACCGGTGAGAACATGCCGTGGCTCCTGGCGGGCGGGTCCGGCAGCGCGATGCGCATGGGGCGGTACGTCCAGTACGGCGACGAGTCGCACAACCGGCTGCTGCTCTCGATCGCGCACGCGATGGGGCTGACCGATCTCACGACGTTCGGTGACCCCGCGCACTGCAGCGGACCGCTGAGCGATCTCGCCTGAGTCGACACGGTGCAGATCTGATCCTGACACCGCGAGCCCAGGGAATTTCGGTGCGCCGCCCTTGTTGATGCGCGCATGACGAAGACCTCCACCGCTCGCTCCACGTCCTCGCACCGTCTCGCGCGCGTCGTG
>JALYRN010000518.1 GCA_030855295.1 Myxococcota bacterium
GCATCGCGGCGATCGCCAGGGCGATCCAGCCGGTCGGCGTCGCGCGGCCGACCGGCGACGAGCCGCTGGCGGGCGGAGGCGTCACCGAGGCCCCGCCGACCGCGACCGCGCTCCCGATCGGCATCGTCCCGCTCGTCGGCACGACGCGCGCCACCGCGCGATCGAGCGAGCCCTCGACGCTCGCTTCGGCGCCGGCCTGGCCGTCCTCGAGGACGTCGACCTCGACGACCTCGGTGCCCTTCATGCCGGTCCAGGAGCTGCGGCTGACGACGTCCGACACACCGCTGGGGCTGCTCCGCTCGACGCGCTCGGCGTCGCCCCACCGTGCGTTCTCGAGCAGGAGCTCGTGCCGCCGCCTGCCGTCGGGGAAGAGCGCCTCGAGCCACTCGGCGACCTCCGCGCGATCGACCGCGTCGCCGATCCGCCCGAGCGTCCGCAGCAGGTCGCGGCCGAGCTCGCGCGCGCTCGCGTATCGCTCGTCCGGATCGCGCGCGAGCGCCTTGAGCACCACCGCGTCGAGCTCCGGCGGCGCGAGCGCCGAGCGCTCCGAGGGCGGCGAGATCGGATCGCCCAGGAGCGCGACGAGGGTCTCGGCCGGGGTGTCCCGCCGGAAGAGCCGCTGGAACGCCAGCATCTCCCACAGCACGACGCCCAGCGAGAACACGTCGGCGCGCCGATCGACCTTCTTCCCGCGCGCCTGCTCGGGCGCCATGTACGCGAACTTGCCCTTCACCGAGCCGTCCATGGTCTGGTGCACACGGTCGGAGGCGCTCGCGATGCCGAAGTCGACGACCTTCGTGTTGCCGTCGAACGCGACGAAGAGGTTCTGCGGAGAGATGTCGCGATGGACGACGTTCAGGTACTCGCCGTCGCGGCCCCTCAGCTCGTGCGCGGCGTGCAGCCCCTCGCACGCATCGGCGACCAGGCGCGCGCACACGAAGCTGCGGCGCGGATGGTTGCGGTAGTCGGACTTCGAGATGACCCGCTGGAACTTCCCGAGCGTCTCGCCGACCAGGAACTCCATCGCGATGAAGTACGCGCCGTCGGTCTCGCCGAAGTCGAACACCTGGCACACGTTCGGGTGCTCGATGCGCGACGCGATCCGCGCCTCGTCGAGGAACATCTCGACGAACGCAGGGTCGGTCGCGAGGTGCGGATGGACGCGCTTGAGCGCGACGAATTTCTCGAACCCCGCCGCCCCGCTCATCCGCGCGAGGTACACCGTCGCCATGCCGCCGGAGGCGATCTCGGCGCCCATCTCGTAGCGGCCCACTCGCGCGACGGGGGCGGGCTTGGCGGCATCGCTCATGGCTCAGAATCGGAAGAGCGGCGGCGCCGACGTCAGAGAGACGCTGATGCCCTCGAGCTGCGTCTCGTCGGTGGGCTGCGTCCCGAAGTAGACCCCGAGCACGACCCCCGCAGCCACCACCAGCACGACGCCTCCGACGACGAACGGCCACGCCGGGAGACCCTCGCCCTGATCGACGGCGCCTCCGGCCGCGCCTCCGGGCGTCGTGATCGCCCCCGCGCCGGCCACGGCGCCGATCCGCGGGGCCCCGGCCACCGGCTCGACGCGGAGCGGCTCGCTGATACTTCCTCGGGTCGCGATCGGTGCGCCGCCCGGGCCGATGCCCTCCGCCCAATACTCGACCGCCTCGCTGGGCAGGACGTCGACGGTGAGGCTCGAGTCGGTGGTCTCCTGCCACGCGCCCCCCTCGCGCCGGGCATGCAGTCGGAACCCCTGCGTCAGCGCCGCGATGTCGTCGACGACGGCGGCCGCGATGCGCACGGTGCCCTCGTCGCGCTCGCCGCTCAGCTGCAGCCCGACGGCGCGCGGGACGCGCTCTCGCGCGCTCGCGAACGCCCGCCGCAGCGAGGGGTGCACCTCCCGGCCGAGCTCTCGGGTGGGATCGAGGCTCGCGAGGCGAAGCAGGTCGACCTCCGCGAGGTCCATGTGGCCCTGCGCCCGGTGGATCATCGCGCGCAGGATGAACAGGTCGGCGAGCTCGTCACGGCTGAGCTCGGAGCCGGCGAGGGCCTCCTCGAGCTTCTCGAGCGCCTCCGCGTGGCGCGCCGAATCGTACGCGGTCCTCGCCTCGTCGATCCGCGGATGCGCCAGCGCGCGCCCCGGTGCGAGCGCGACCAGCGCCGCGACGAGCGCGAGCGCGACGGGCGCACGCACGATCGAGCCGACCCGGTGAGTCATCGCGAGAACGCTCCGGCGCGCATCAGCGAGACACCGAGAGGCCGTAGTCGGCGCAGCTGAGGCCTCCAGTCGTGCGGTAGACGCGGATGTACACGGTCGTCGGCCAGCTCTGGCTCCGTGAGTTGTACGCATTCACCCCGGCGATCGCCTGGTTGTCGGTGAAGCTCCACGAGGTCAGCCCCGTGGCGGATCCCGGCGAGCACGATAGCAGAGCGCCACCGCAAGAGCCGTAGACCTCGAACCGGAAGACGCCTCCGGGGTTCGTGCTCAGCGAGATCGACGGCGTTCCGCCGCCGAACGTGAACGGGGAATTCAGCGGCGGGAACGAGACCGCGAACCAGTCGCCGCCGCCGGCCGCGACGACCTTGCCGCCGGCCGACACGCCTCCGCCCGTCACGATGCTGCCGAGGGCCGTCGCCGCTCCGCATGCGCTCGGGTTCGCGTCCTCCAGACACTCGCACCCGGTCGCGGGGTTGCTGTCGACGTCGTAGTAGCTGGGGTTGCACGAGCTGATCGAGCAGGTGCCGCTCGAGCACGCCGGCGTCGCGTTCGGCGTCGAGCAGCCGTTCCCGCAGCTCCCGCAGTTCGAGACGTTGCTGGAGAGGTTCACCTCGCAGCCGTCGGTCGCGACCGAGTTGCAGTCGCCGAAGCCTCCGTTGCACGAGTAGCCGCACGCACCGCCCGAGCAGAAGCTGCTCGAGTTGGCGCGGCTCGGGCACACCAGACCACACGCGCCGCAGCTCGTCGGATCGCTGAGCAGCGAGCGCTCGCAGCCGTCGGCCGCGCTTCCGTTGCAGTCGCCGAGGTTCGGGTCGCACACGTAGCCGCACGAGCCCGCGCTGCAGGTCCGCGTCGCGCCGGGCCGTGCCGGGCACGAGTTGCCGCAACCACCGCAGTTGTCGAGGTCGACGTTGACCGCCACCTCGCAGCCATCGGCGGCGCTGCCGTTGCAGTCGGCGAAGCCCGGGTTGCATGTGAAGCCGCACGCGCCGCCGCCGCATTGGGTGGTCGCGTTCGCGCGCGCCGGGCACGCGTTGCCGCACGCGCTGCAGTGCAGCGGGTTGCTGCTCAGGTTCGCCTCGCAGCCGTCGGCGCCGCTGCCGTTGCAGTCGCCGAACCCGGCGCTGCACGCGTACCCGCACGCGCCGGCGGTGCAGCTCCGCGACGCGTTCGCGGGCGTCGGGCAGACGTTGCCGCAGCTGCCGCAGTCGGAGAGCGTCGTCGCGAGCGGCACCTCGCAGCCGTCGGCAGCGCTGCCGTTGCAGTCGCCGAACCCGGCGCTGCACGAGTATCCGCAGCTGCCGCTCGCGCAGGAGCGCGTCGCGTTCGCGCGCGTTGCGCACACGTTGCCGCAGGTGCCGCAGTCATCGACCGCGCCGCTGACGAAGACCTCGCAGCCGTCCGCCGCGCTCCCGTTGCAGTCGGCGTAGCCGGGCAGACAGGCGAAGTCGCACGCGCCTCCGCTGCAGCTGGTCGTCGCGTTCGCGCGCGCGGGGCAGACGTTGCCGCAGCTGCCGCAGCTGGCCGTGCTCGTCGAGAGGTTCACCTCGCAGCCGTCGGCGGCGCTGCCGTTGCAGTCGTCGAACCCAGCGTTGCACGTATAGCCGCACGCCGAGCCGCTGCAGGACGACGTCGCGTTCGCGCGCACCGGGCACGCGTTGCCGCACGCGCCGCAGTGCGCGGTCGTGGCCACGAGATCGGTCTCGCATCCGTCGGCAGCGGCGCCGTTGCAGTCGCCGAACCCGGCGTTGCACGTGTGGCCGCAGGTCGAGCCGGCGCAGGTGCGCGTCGCGTTGGCGCGCACCGGGCACGCGTTGCCGCAGCCCGAGCAGTGGTCGACGCTCGTCGTGGTGCTCGTCTCGCACCCGTCGGCGCCAGCGCCGTTGCAGTCGGCGAACCCCGGGTCGCAGCTGAACGAGCACGCGCCCGCGGCGCACGTCGGGCTGGCGCTGCCGGGGGTCGGGCACACGTTGCCGCACGCGCCGCAGTTCGAGACGTCGACGCCCGTGCCGATCTCGCAGCCGTCGGTCGCCGTGCCGTTGCAGTCGGAGAAGCTCGGGTTGCAGCTGAACCCGCACGCGCCGCCGATGCACGTCCGCGCGGCGTTCGCGCGGGCCGGGCAGCTGTTGCCGCAGCTGCCGCAGTGGGCCACGTCGGCGTCGGTCTGGATCTCGCAACCGTCGGGCGCGGTGCCGTTGCAGTCGTCGTAGCCGGCGATGCACATGTAGCCGCAGGCACCGGCGCACGTCGTCGTGGCGTTGGGGCGGGTCGGGCAGATGCCGCCGCACATGCTGCAGCCGCCCGAGCCGTCGCACACACCCGCGGGGCACACGGTGCCGAGCGCGGTGAACACGTCACCCGGGCACGAGGTGCTCGATCCGTCGCACGACTCGGTCTGGTCGCAGACGTCGACCGCCATGCGGCAGGTCGCGCCCGAAGGCCGTCTGCCGTCGGGCGGGCAGTCCGGGACGCTGCCGCTGCAGGTCTCGGCCTGATCGCAGAGATCGACCGCGGCGCGGCACGTGGTGCCCCCCGGCGCGAGCGCATCGACGGGGCAGGCGGCGCTGACGCCGTTGCAGCTCTCCGCGAGGTCGCACAGCCCTGCCGCCGCGCGGCACGCCGTGCCCGCCATCGCGACGGCGTCGGGCGGGCAGGTGATCGACGCTCCGTCGCACGTCTCCGCGACGTCGCACAGATCGCTCGGCGCACGACAGCTCGTGCCCGGCGGCTGGTAGCCCTCGACCGGGCAGTCCGGTGCGCTGCCGGTGCAGGACTCGGCGCGATCGCAGAGCCCGGCCGACGCTCGGCACTCCACGCCCGCCGCGCGGAGCCCGACCGCGATGCAGACCGGCGCGCCGCCGCTGCAGTCGATCTGTCCGATCTCGCATGCGCGCCCGGTCGAGCACGCGGTGCCATCGGTGCAGATCACGCACGCGCCGGTGCCGTCGCAGACACCGATCGAGCACGGCGTGC
>JALYRN010000519.1 GCA_030855295.1 Myxococcota bacterium
CGCGCGGGCCACCTCCGCGATCGGCGCGACCACGCCGATCGAGGTGGTGCTGCCGGCGGAGCCGGTCTCGCTCCAGGTGCTCGCGCCGACGGAGCCGCGGCTGACGCTCGACGGCGAGCCGATCACGGCGGGGGCGCAGCTCGCGATCCCTCCCGGCTCGCATGTGGTTCGCCTGGAGATGGAAGGCATGCCGCCGATCGAGCGGCGCTTCGAGGTGCTGCCGGGCGCCGCACCGATGGTGATCGATCTCGCGCCCACGGCCTCCGGCATGGCGCGCCGCAGCGAGGCGACGCTCTTGGTCGCGAGCGATCGTCCGGCGCGCGTGATGGTCGACGGCCTGCTCGTCGGCGGGGGCGCGCAGGTCGAGGCCCCGGTGCGCGCGGGCGAGCACGAGATCCGCGTCGAGGCCGAGGGACACGCGCCGTTCACCACGCGCCGGAGCTTCGCGCTCGGCGATCGCGCCGAGCTGCACGTCGACCTCGCCGAGCTCGGAGGCGGAGGGCTCGCCGCGCCGAGGATCGTCTTCGGCGTGATCACCGGCGTCGCCGCGCTCGGGATGCTCGGCACGACGATCGCCGCCGTCGGTGCGCTCGAGGACTACGACCAGTGCACCGCGCAGGCGATGCCCGACGCGGTCTGCGGACCGCTCGCCGACGAGTCGGAGGCGTGGGCGACCGCGGCGGTGGCGTCCTGGGCGCTCGTCGGCGCGCTCGCGATCACCACGATCGTGCTGTTGATCGCGGACGACTCGAGCTCCGCGGAGTCGTCGGGCTCGTTCGTGCTCGCGCCGGTGCCGATCGAGGGTGGCGTCGTGATCGCGGCGGGAGGTCGGCTGTGAGGGCCACGATCGTGATCGTGTGCGCGCTCGCGGCGACCGGCTGTCTCTTCCCGGATCGATCGAAGCTCGGCCGAGACGGAGGCGTCGACGCCGGCGATGCCGGTGGGGACGGCGGTCACGAAGAAGACGCTGGCGACGGCGGGACCGACGACGCCGGCGACGGATGTGTCGTCGCCGAGCAGCACGAGCGATCGTGCGAGAACGACCGCGACGACGACTGCGACGGGCTCACCGACTGCAACGACTTCGACTGCGGCCGCGCGCTCGTGTGCTGCGGCGAGGGCGGCGACGCGACCACGTCGGAGTTCATGACGAGCGCGTACTGGACGTCGCTGCCGACCGGCGCGACGCCGGTGATCGCCCCCGCCGACGACGTCATCTCGATCTTCCCGTCCAGCGAGCCGCGCGCGATCCGCTACGACGAGTGCCTCCCCGTCGATCTCGGCATCGCAGTCCGCGCGGTGATGCGCGCGCGAGGTCCCTCCTGTGCGGCGGGGACGTCCTGCCATGCGTCGCTCGTGCTGACGCCCCAGTCCGACATGGCGCGCGGCATCCCGCTCGCGGACGAGCTGTCGATCCGCGTCTACGCCGACGGCTTCGTCGAGGCGCGGCGCGCGGGGACGCTGCTCGCGCGCAGCCCGAGGACCCTCGGCGCGGGGCCGCTCGACGTCGAGGTGAAGCTCACGCCCGGCATCGACGACGCGGGCAACGCGTGGGTCTACACCGAGGTGACGGTCTCGGGCAGCGAGCCCTGGCAGCCGTGGACGGGGCTGCGCGCGCTGATTCCGCGCGGAGATCTGGTGGGCGCTGGGCTCGGCTGCGAGCAGGCGCGCGGCCTCTACCTGGCGCTCGAGGGCATCGGCGATCGGGTCGAGATCCAGTCGGTCACGATCGATCCCTTCGAGTGCGCGAACCCGAGCCACTTCGAGATCCCGCCGGGCGGCGTGACCGAGATCGCCATCGAGGACGTCGGCGCGACCGAGCGCTGGTCGAGCGGCGGCATCGGCGCGCCGGCGCTCGCGAGCTACTTCGTCGACGGCGCGCCGCCGGAGACCTGGACGCTGCTCTACGACGCGACCAACGTGCCGCGCACCAACGAGCTCTCGGCGCCGGTGCGCTTCGCCGTGGGTCTGTCACAGACCACGCGCGGAGGCGGGCTCAGCGACTGGACGGTCGTCGGGGATCCGCTGATCGGAGCCGATCCGCCGCACTGCGCGGGATGCATGCCCAGCGTGCGCGAGCCGACGATCCACCTGCCGATCGACGAGGAGACCCGCGGCCTGCCCGCGGTGAGCTTCGGGTGGGCGGTGTACGCGCGCGAGCTCGAAGACAGTGGTGGGCGCCGCTTCCGGCTCGAGGCACGGCAGATCACCACCGCGCCGATCGGCGCCAGCAGCACCGCGTACCCGCTGCTCACGCCGGCGAGCGAGGGCAGTGGGTGCACGTCGCTCCGTGATCCGCTGCTCCTGCCGATGCACGCCGGCGACGCAACCGAGGCGTGGCTGCTCTACTCGTGCGCGCGCGGCGCGAGCCCGCGCGAGATCCGGATCGCGCGCTTCACGGCCGACGGTGGGGCGCCGCGGGCGACGCCGCTCGACGTCGCGCTGCTGACCGCCGCCGACGTCGGACCGATCGCGAGCATCGCGCTGCATGCGGCCGACGGAGCGGCGTGGTTCGTCGGCGACGACCTCGTCATCCATCGCCTGTGGCTCGCGACCCGCGACATCTCGGGTCGCACCGCGATCGCGTTCGCCGAGTCGTCCGGCGTGCCCGGCGAGATGCCGTCGTTCGTGCCGTACGCCGCGAACCCGGTGCTGCGCGCGGAGGATCCGGTGCTCGGGCGCTGCGACGCCGCCGACTGCGACATCGACTCGGTCGCCGTCACCCGCATCGCGAACTCGCCGCACCGCGTCCGGCTCCTGGTCGCACGCACGATCACGACTGCGACCGAGGTTCGCCACGTCCTCGTTCCGCTCGACCAGATCTGGCCCGAACCGCAGCTCTGATTCAGGAGGAGTGCTCGCTGGCACAGAACCTGATTCACACCCACGAACGGGTCGGGGGCTGTGCCAGAATGGGATCGGGGGCGTCGGCCGAACGAGCAGCCACGACGAGAAGCTCGCCATGCGAACGCGTCATCGACATCGTGCACTGATTCCGGCCGGGCTCGCGCTCGCGCTCGGGGCCGTGTGCGGCGCGCCCCTCTCGCTCGGCTGCGGGAGCGACGCCCCCGAGGGGTTGCACCGGAGCGATGGGGGCGCCGCGATCGACGCCGGCCCGAGCGTCTTCGATGCGGCTGCGCCCGACGGCCCCACGGAGCCCGTGCCGGACGGCGGTTTCCCTCCGGCGTCCAACGAGGACCGCTCGAGCGACGGCGTCGTCGGCTGCTTCGACTTCGTCGACACCGACTTGGACGGGCTGGTGGACTGCTTCGACGACGACTGCGCCGCGCGGCCGATCTGCTGCGTCGGCAGCTCCAGCGACGAGTGCTGCCACGCGAGCGCCAGCGCGAGCATCGGCGTCGCGTTCGACGGGTGCGCGGGCGCCGGCACCACCGCGCTCGCGACGTGCGCCGACGGTGCGACGCTGTTCGGCAGCCCGACGCCCGAGCTGCGCGACGGCGCGATGATCCCGCTCGGCGACGAGCGCTTCGACAGCGGGCTGGTGCTCGCGACCACCCTCGATCCGCGCGCGTCGCTCCTGACGATCGGCGCCGACATCACGTCGGGCGAGACGTGCGCGGGCTGCATCGACTCGGTCGCGTTCGGTCTGAGCACCGCGCAGGGCAGCTACGGCACGACCACGCTGGTCGACCCCGACGTCGCGCTGATGGTGAGCGCGTCGCAGGGCGAGGTCCGCCTGGTGATCGGCGGCGCGGTCGCGCGGGCGATCGAGATCACGCGGGTGCACGAGCAGGTCGGCGCCGCGCCGGGCGACAGCATCCGCTACGAGCTGACGACGACCCCCGGTGGGCTCGCGTCGGTCGACGCGCGCGCGGCCGCGACGATCGGCGAGAGCGTCCGCATCTTCACCGACGTTCCGTACGCGCCGCGCGGACCGGCGCAGGTCGTGATCTGGGGGCGCTCGACCAACCGCGCCGCCGAGGACCCCGCTCCGTCGTCGATCGGCGCGCTCGACGTCGCGAGCTCGACGTGTGACGCGCCCGCGTCCCTCGAGCGCGCCAGCGCGCGGATCCTCCCCGACGCGATCGACGCTTGGTGGCCGAGGGACGCGCGCGTGAGCGCACCGTCGGTCGTGCGCTACGAGGTCGAGGGCACACCGCGATCGATGATGGCGTTCGAGCACGCTCGACGGATCCACCTCGCAGGTGGCATCGAGGGAGGCCGCTTCCGAGCGCTCGCCGATCCGATGATCGAGGCGAACGCAGTGCTGCGAGCGACCGCCGACACGTGGTGCTCCGGCGGCGTCACCGACCCCCAGCTGGTCCGCGCCGAGAACCACTGGGAGATCTGGTTCACCGCAATCGGCGAGACCGGCGCGCGCTCGATCGCTCGCGCGATCGGCGAGCCCGGATACGTCCTGCAGTTCCCTACGATCAGTCGGGTCCTGCCCGCCGATGCGGCATCGACCGACGAGTGGGACGGCGCGTCCTATCTCGAGACGACGATCGGAGCGGACACGCGGCGCTTCCTCGCTGCGCGCCGAACGAGCAGCGCCGGCACCGCGATCGTCCTGCACGAGCTGAACGCGGGAGACGGCTCGCTCGCGGCGGCGAGCGCGACGCGGTTCGACTCGGACGCCGGCGAAGCAGTCGACGGCGACGTCGTGCACCAGGCCCCGACCGCGATGCCGGCGACCTTCGACGCGGACGAGCTCGCGGCGCCCGCCCTGGTGCGCTACGCGGGCGTGCTGCGTCTCTACTACGCGGGGCGGCGCGGGACGCGGTGGTCGATCGGCGTGCTGCTGTCGGAGGACGGGCGCCACTGGCACGCGGCGAACGACGCCCAGCCGGTGCTCACCGGATCGGGCGCGGGCTTCGACGCGCTGTCGGTGTCGGATCCCGAGCCCGTGCTCGAAGGCGGTCAGCTGCGCCTCTATCACCGCGCGAGCGACGGAGTGGGCTCGGTCATCGGCGTCGCGACGCACCGCGTGCCCGACGAGGTCGTGCCGTGATCCGTGTCGCCGTGATCACGTGGTCGATCTTCCTCGCGCTGGCGGCGACGGGATGCGCGGACAGCGGTGAGCGTCCCGCCTGCACCGCGCCGTGCGCCGCTGACGGTCCCGACGCCGCGGGACGCGGCCGCCACGACGCCTCGGTGGCGGAAGTCGACGACGGCGGTGTCGTCGGCGCCGACGCGGACGCCGCTGCCA
>JALYRN010000520.1 GCA_030855295.1 Myxococcota bacterium
CGTCGCAGCCGCGCCTCGCGGACGATCTCGATGCGCTGCGCGCCGCGCTCGACGAGGCGCGCGCGAGCGGCGGGATCGCGCTCCACACGCTGATCGAGGGCGGTGATCCGCTGCGCGGCGCGATCGTCGGCATCGCGATCGCGTGGCCCGGCCACGCCGCGTACGCGCCGCTCGGGCACGTGTACCTCGGGCGGCCCGACCAGCCTGCGCTCGCCGGCGCGATCGAGCTGCTGCGCCCGGTGCTCGAGGATCGCGCGCTGATCAAGCGCGCCCACGATCTGAAGCGCGAGGCGCTCGCGTGGGGTCGCCGCGGCGTCGCGCTGCGCTTCGGGCCGGGCGACTTCGACACGATGGTCGCGAGCTATCTGCTCGACGCCGAGCGCCACGCGCATGGCCTGGAGGAGGTGGCGCGACTCGACCTCGGCGAGGATCTGCAGGCGCTCGATTCGATGCTGCCGAAGGTGCGCGGACAGAAGCCGCGCCTCTCCGAGCTCGAGGTCGAGCGCGCGATGCCGGCCGCGTGTGCGCGCGCCGCCCTCGTCCTCGATCTCCACGCGCTCCAGGCGCAGCGCCTCGACGAAGAGGGCCTCGCCGAGCTGATGCGGACGATGGAGATGCCCCTCGAGCGCGTGCTGACCGACATGGAGGCGGCGGGCGTGCGCATCGACACCGCGCACCTCGCCTCGCTCGACGTCGGCGCCGAGTCGCGCGCCAAGGCGCTCGAGAAGCGCTGCCACGAGCTCGCCGGTCACGAGTTCAACGTCGCCTCACCGCGCGCGCTCGAGAGCGTGCTCTTCGACGAGCTGAAGCTCCCGGTGATCAAGCGCATCAAGACCGGTCGCTCCACCGATCACGAGGTGCTCGAGGAGCTCGCCGCCGCCCACGCGCTGCCCGACGTGATCCTCGAGCTGCGCATGCTGCAGAAGCTGCGCGGGACGTATCTCGAGGCGCTGCCGCGGCAGATCGATCCGCACGACGGCCGCGTGCACACGCGCTTCAACCAGGCGGTCGCCGCGACCGGACGGCTGAGCTCGAGCGATCCGAACCTGCAGAACATCCCGATCCGCACCGACGAGGGTCGCGCGATCCGCGACGCGTTCGTCGCCGACGAGGGCTTCTCGGTGATGAGCGCGGACTACTCGCAGATCGAGCTGCGCGTGCTCGCGCATGCGAGCGGCGACTCGCTCCTCACGGGTGCGTTCAAGACCGGCACCGACGTCCACGTGCTGACGGCGACCGCGCTCTTCGGCGTCTCCCCCGAGGACGTCACGCGCGACATGCGTGGCCGCGCGAAGACCGTGAACTTCGCGGTGATCTACGGGCAGACGGAGTTCGCGCTCGCGCGCAACCTGCGCATCGAGCGGGCCGAGGCGCGCCGCTACATCGACGCGTTCTTCATCCGCTACGAGGGCGTCACGCGCTACCTGCAGGATCTCGTGCACGAGGCGCGCACGACGGGCGCCGTGCGCACGCTGCTCGGCCGCAAGCGCGTCATCCCCGACATCGACAGCCGCAACCGCGCGCTGCGCTTCGCCGCCGAGCGCGTCGCCAAGAACACGCCGATCCAGGGCACCGCGGCCGACATCCTCAAGCTCGCGATGATCCGCATCCACGATCGGCTCGAGGAGCGCGGCCTCCGCAGCCGCATGATCCTGACGGTGCACGACGAGCTCGTGCTCGAGGTCCACGACCCCGAGCAGGCCGAGGTCTCCGCGCTGGCTCGCGAGAGCATGGAGACCGCGTTCCCGCTCGAGGTGCCGCTGGTGGTCGAGCTCGGCTGCGGCAAGACGTGGGGCGCCGCGCACTGAAGTCGACAGGAGTGCTCGCCCCGGAGGGCGCGCACGGGAGCGCGCGCTGCGCGCGCGGACGGAAGCGCCCGGAGCGGGCGAGCCGATTTCTCGAACAGGCACTGACGAGGAGAGAGCGCGAATGCTGGTCGAGACGCGGCGCTGCGGAAGGCTCTGGGTCGACGTGCGAGGGGAGGGGGCGCCGATCGTGCTCTGGCACTCGGTGCTCTGCGACGGCTCGATGTGGAGCACGATCCCCGGCGAGCTCGCGCGCACCCACCGCGTGATCAACATCGATGCGCCGGGGCACGGACGCAGCTCACCCTCGCGCGAGGCGTACACGATGGACGACTGCGTCGACGCCGCGATCGCGGTGCTCGACGCGTGCGGCGCCCCGCGCGCGATCTGGTGCGGCCTCTCGTGGGGCGGCATGGTCGGGATGCGCCTCGCGATCCGGTCGCCGCACCGCGTCTCGGCGCTCGCGCTGATCGACACCAACGCCGACGACGAGGTCCCCGAGAAGCTGCCGTCCTACCACGCGATGGCGGCGATCGTGCGCGTGCTCGGCCCGATCGGCCCGATCCTCGATCGCGTCGAGAAGATCTACTTCTCGCCGTCGTCGCTGCGTCCGCGCCGCCCGATCGTCGACGAGTTCCGTCGCGGCATCGCGTCGATGGATCGCGAGTCGATCCGCCGCGTGCTCGACGCCGTGATCTTCGGCCGCGACGACATCCGTCCCCAGCTCGCTCGCATCACCGCGCCGACGCTCGTCGTCGTGGGCGCCGACGACGTCGCGACGCCGCGCCAGCGCTCCGAGGACATCGCCTCCCGCATCCGAGGCGCGCGCCTCGTCGAGATCCCCCGCGCCGGCCACCTCTCGGCGTGGGAGCAGCCCGGCGCCGTCCGAGAGGCCATCGAGAGCCTGATCGCGACGATCTCCCCGCGCCCCGCGCGGCTCTGACGTCGCTCGCAACGCAGGCTACGCTCGGGCATGGCCTCACGCGTCGCTCTGCTGCTCACGCTCGTCTTCGTGGTCGGGTGGTGGCCGGTCGAGGCCCGCGCCTGCAGCGCCTGGCCCGACTGCCTGCCGCCATCGGTCGCGCTCCCTCCCGATGGATCGCTCGACGTGCCGCTGAACGTCGAGGTCGAGGCGTTGCTGCCGTTCTTGCCGGGAGGCACACCCGTGATCACCCCGCGCTTGCGCGTCGCCGACACCGGCGAGGAGGTGCTGCTGGTGCCCGCGCGCACGCCCGGCCGCTTCCGCTCGGACGGGCCGCTCGACCCGAGCACGCGCTACGAGCTGCTCGCACCGCGCGAGGCGCCGCTCCGGTCGTTTCCCTCGGAGACGTCCTGCACCTCCGAGCCGGTCGTGATCTCGACGTTCACCACCGGCGATGCGATCGACTCGACGGCGCCACGGGGCGTGACCGCCGCCGGCAATGGCTGCAGCGTGAGCACCTGCTCCAGCAGCGCCTGCTGCGGGCCCTACGTCGCCGCGATCTCCTCCGCGTCGTGGCACGCGACCGACGAGCGCGCACTGCCGGTCGCCTACGCGTTCGGCTCGCCCGACGGGCCGAGGACCTTCGCGACGGGCGGCGCGGCGACATCGTTCTCGGGCATCGGGAACCCGCTGGCGAGCTCGGGCCGCATCCCCGGTGCGAGCCCGGTCTTCGCGATCGACGCCGCCGGCAACGTCTCGCTCGAGAGCGCCTCGTTCGACCTCGACTTCTCGTGCCAGCCTACGCCCGAGGAAGCGGAGGAGAGGGCACGCTGCGACGGCGCCGCGACGTGTCCGCGGCCCTCCAGCGGCTGCAGCGCGGCGCCGCGCGCCTCGTCGCCTGCGCTCTACGCGAGCCTGCTCGCCGTCTCGCTCGCGGCGCTCGGTCGTCGTCGCAGTCGGTAGCGCGTGATCAAGGCAGGACGCGCAGCACGCGGCGGGCGACGCGGACCGGGAGCGGTCCCTCGTCGGCGCGGAGCGCGGTCTGCCAGCCGAGGCGCAGGCGGGTGCCGCGCCACTCGATCGAGCGCGAGATCGCAGCGTACGGCCAGATCGACAGCAGGAGCACGTCCTTGAGCGGCGCGTACACCAGGTGCTGCCATCGCATCGCCTCGCCGCGCGTGCGCTGCACGAGGATCGCGTCGGTCGTCGCCTTCACGATCACCAGCGCGAGCAGCGTCGCGATCGCGCGCACGTCGAAGCCCGTGAGCACCGTCGCGAGCACCGCGAGCCCCACCGGGTTCGCCAGCACGTCCGCCGCGAACGCGGGCGGATGGATCACCGCGCGCATCTTCAGCCACCGCGCGTGCCGCGCCATGAACCGATCGATCGAGACGTCGGAGTTCACGTTCTCGGCGACCGTCCTCGAGAGCAGGACCTTCTTGCCCGCCTGCTCGAAGATGCGGCCGAGCAGATAGTCCTCGGCGAGCACGTCCTTCACGCGCTCGAGCCCGCCGATCGCCTCGAGCTCGCTCTTCCGGAAGAGCATCGACTTGCCGATGACGCAGGTCACGCCGAAGTAGTGCAGCGCGAAGCACGTCGCTGGTGCGATCATCGCCGAGAGCTGCAAATTCTCCATCGCGGCGCCCGCCGAGCGCTCGGCGACGCCGACCACCATGCTCGAGAGCAGGGCGCCGTTCTCCGCGACCATCTCGCTCGCGATCCGCCGCAGGTAGTCGGGACGCGCGCGCACGTTCGCGTCGGACTGCAGGACGAGTTCGTGCTTCGCGACGCGCAGCGCGCCCGCGAGGTTGGCGACCTTCGGGTTCAGGCCGAAGTCGGGATCCGAGAGCACGAACACGACGTCGACGTCGGGATGACGCGACGCGACGCGACGCGCGACCGGCAGCGCGTCGTCGCCCGGGTGCGCGGTCGCGAAGACGATCTGCAGAGGCGCCGGGTAGTCCTGCGCGAAGAACGTCTCGAGGTTCGCCTCGAGCGACTCTTCGTCGCCCCGGAGCGGCTTGAGGATCGTGATCGGTGGAAGCTGCTCGTCGGGCAGATCGTGCGCGCGCCCGCGGGTGTGCCGCAGCGTCGCGATGACACCGAGGGTGAAGAAGGCGTAGGCGGCGACCGCCGTTCCGAGCACGATCCAGGGCAACATCTCGAGCATCGGGACCCCCGGCAGAGCGCCCGTCAATAGCACGCGCGCGAGCAGGCGCGCAGTTCGAGGCGGCACGCGCGGATGCAGGCGAAGCGATCGCCGGTGTCGCAGCGATCGGTGCACTGCGTCCATTCGGGGCGACACGCCTCCGCGCAGTGGGGTCGGTCGGTCGCCGGCATGATCGGCGCGCGGCGCGCCCGTCGCTCGCGTGCGGGCGCGATCGTGCGCGGCGCTCGCTCCGGCTCGCCGATCGGCGTCGCCTCGTCGCGATCGGCC
>JALYRN010000042.1 GCA_030855295.1 Myxococcota bacterium
CCGCAGCATCGAGCGCGCGACGTACGCTCCGTCGTCCGGTCGCTCCACCGACGCCGCCCACGGCACGCGGGGCCCCGTCCAGCGCGGCATCGACCCCTCGGCGATCGCGCGCGCCCACCCGGTGATCGGCCCTTCGTCGGCCTCCTCGGTCTCCTGCGCGGACGCCCGCGCCGATCCCAGTGCGGATGCCGCGAGAACACACACGATCGCGACGACGATCGCCCGCGACCAGGCGTGAGCCGAAGTTGACACCGACCCTTCGATGCTTCTACACAAGTGCAGCGAGGAGAGCCACCCGTCCATGCCCCAGCAGTCGCCCACCGATCGCGACGTCGACTCCCGGGGACCGGACCCGGCCGGTTTCTTCGAATTCGACCTCGCCGGCGGCGAGGTGAGAGCACGCAGCGGCAACCGCGTCCTCGTCCTGTCGGACACCGTGGTGGCCCCGCTTGTTTCCGCGGCCGTCCACAATGGCGATCTCACCGCCGTTCGGCGCCTCGGCCGTCACATGGGCGAAGAGGTCGCGAGCGCGATCGGCAGCGATGCCGGCGACTCGACGCCCGAGCTCGTGCTGGGGCACGCCGCCACGATCGTCTCGCTCTTCGGCTGGGGTCGGCTCCATCTCGAGCGCTGGGGCGACGCGCTGTGCGCGCGGCTCGAGAAGCTGCCGCAGCTCGACGCGGATCACCTCGCGATCGCGGCGCTGCTCGGAGGGCTGTTCTCTGCGCTCGCGAAGCAGGAGGTCGCGTGCGTTCCGGTGTCGACCGACGGGCGATTCCTGCTCGTCGATCCGCAGATCGCGGAGCAGGTCTGGAATTGGTCGCGCGGCGGCGATGACGTCCCCGCGATCGTCGGACGGCTGCAGTCGTCCGCGGAGGCCGCGCGATGAGCGACGTGTCCAAGCTCGAAGCGCTCCTCGAGCGCGTCGGCCGCAATCGTCGCCCTGCGCCCCCCGATCTCGCGCAGGTGCTCGCCGGAACCGTCGGATCGACGCCGGCCGTCGCTCCGCGTGGCGCCGCGGTCGGCGCGCCGTCGCGGAAGGCCGCTCCGACGCCGCTCGAGGAGGCGTTCGCCGCGCCGCGTCCCGCGCAGCCCGTGCGCATCGACGACGAGCCCGACATCGAGGTCGTCATGGACGACGAGGGCGACGTCGTCGACTCGACCGGCGAGTTCGAGGATGTCCGCACCGGCGAGTTCCAGGTCTCGCAGGAAGAGCTCGAGGCGCGCGAGCGCGCGGACGCCGCAGAGCGACAGCAGCGCGAGGCCGCAGAGCGCGAGGCCGCGCAGCAGCGCGAAGCCGCAGAGCGACAGCAGCGCGAAGCCGCAGAGCGACAGCAGCGCGAAGCCGCAGAGCGACAGCAGCGCGAAGCCGCAGAGCGACAGCAGCGCGAAGCCGCAGAGCGACAGCAACACGAAGCCGCAGAGCGACAGCAGCGCGAAGCCGCAGAGCGACAGCAGCGCGAAGCCGCAGAGCGACAGCAGCGCGAAGCTGCAGAGCGACAGCCCGACGCCCACGTCGCTTCGTCCTCGGCATCGGCGGCCCCCGCCGCCCTCGCGGCCGAGATCGTCGAGGCCGTCGCGCCTCGCAGCTCGGGTCCGGTCGCCCGCGTCTCGCGCCCGCTGGACGAGCCGGCGTCGACCTTCCGTGGCCTGATGCAGCGCACGCTCGCGCTGCGCCCGCGCGACTGAGCGCGCGCGTCGTCGCGAGGGGAGAGCGCGATGCTGCTCGCGATCGACGTCGGCAACACACACACCGTCCTCGGCCTCTGGGACGGTGCGACCCTCGCGCACGACTTCCGCATCGAGTCGTCGAAGGGACGCACCAGCGACGAGCTGCTCGTGCTCCTGCTGACGCTCCTCGAGGTCGCGGGCGTCGAGCGGCGTCAGGTCGACGCCAGCATCCTCGCCTCCGTCGTGCCTGCGCTCACCGATCCGCTCTCGCACGCGACGCGCCGCGCCTTCGGCCACGACACGATGCTCGTCGGCCCCGGCATCAAGACCGGAATGCCGATCCTCTACGAGAACCCGCGCGAGGTCGGCGCCGACCGCATCGCGAACGCCGTCGCCGCGTACGAGCGCACCAAGAGCGCCGTGATCGTCGTCGACTTCGGCACCGGCACCAACTTCGACTGCGTCTCGGCGCGCGGCGAATTCCTCGGCGGCGTGATCGCGCCCGGCATGCAGATCAGCGCCGAGGCACTCTTCACTCGCGCCGCGCGCCTGTCGCGGATCCCGATCGCGAAGCCGCCGCGCGCGATCGGCCGCAACACCCAGCACTCGGTGCAGTCGGGCATCGTGTTCGGTTACGTCGGCCTGGTCGACGGCCTCGTCGATCGCATCCGCCTCGAGATCGACAGCCCCTGCCGCGTGCTCGCGACCGGCGGGCTCGCGCGGCTGGTCGCGCCCGAGTCACGCACGATCGAAGAGGTCTGTCCCGAGCTCACGCTCGAAGGGCTACGCATCCTCTTCGAGCGCAACCAAGGGTGATCGGCTCGCCCGCTCCGGGACCTTACCGTCCGCGCGCGCGTTCGATCGGCTCGGGCGCGCTCACCCGTCCGGTCCCTCCGGGGCGAGCACTCCTGTCGGCTAGCGGCTCGCGCGGATGACCCCGCTGCGACGCCTGCGCGGCCGACGCGGCTCCGGCGGCGTGCTCACGCGATCCGCGAGCGCCTCGACGAGATCGGGCAGTGTCGCGAGATCGACGGGCTTGCGCAGGTACGCGTCGACGAAACGCACGACGTCGGGCGTCGCCTCGAGCTCACCGCTCACCGCGAGCAGCGCGATCCCGGCGGTCGTCGGATCGTTCCGCAGCGTGGCCGCGAGCTCCGCGCCGCCGGCCTCGCCGCCCGCGAGACGCAGATCCGTCACCACCACATCGGCGGTCCGCTCCGTCACCGCGCCCAGCGCTTCGTGCGCGGACGCGCACGCGCGCACGTCCATCCCGGCGTGCTCGAACGTCTCGCGCAGCATCTCGCGCGTGTCGTCGTGATCTTCGACGACCACGACCGCGATGGGGTCACGTCTCGACGCGGCGGGTCTCATCCGTGAAGACATCAGCCCGCAGTGAGTATCCGCAAGTGGGTGCGTCCCCCGATTCGTGCCCGGGGACGTCGTCGCGCGGATTTGCGGGCCGTGTCCAGGGGACTAGCTGACTGCGGTGCGGCGGCGAACACGCGCAGTACGCTCCACCGCGAGTCAGCCCGACGCCGCGGGCAAGCCCGACCCAGGCGCTCGACGCTCGCGCTCGGGCGTGTTGCCGGTGCTCGGCCGCCCCCCGGAGGCTGTCGTCGTCGAGGACCACGACGACCTGCGGACGGTCCTCACGCAGACGCTCGAGCACGCCGGGTGGAACGTGCGCAGCTTCGGAAGCGTGATGGACGCACACCTCGCGATCCGCGAGGCGCTGCCGGATCTCGTGCTGACCGACATGAACGTCGGCGAGCTGAGCGGTCGTGCGCTCGCGCGCGAGCTGCGACTCGATCCCTCGACCGCGCCGGTCGTGCTCGTCGCGATGAGCGGCAGTGTCACGCCCTCGCCAGCGCTCCTCGCGATGTTCGATCTCTTCCTGCCGAAGCCGATCGACGTCGAGACGCTCGACGACTCGCTGCGCGATCTTCTCGCGACGCACCGCGCGGGCGCTGCTACGACGCGCTGAGCGACGCGGAGGGGCCGTCGCGCGGACCAGCTCCAGCGCGCAGGCGACGCATCGACGTTGCCGTGGGCGCCGCGTTGCCTCATGTTCGCTGGCTCATGTCGATCCGCTTCCCGCACCTCTCCTTCGGCACGCCGCGAAAGCTTCCGAAGGCGAGCGAGCTCGTGGGCAGGGTCGTCGTCCTCGACATCGCGTTCGCTGCCGAGGTCGCGGGATCGAGCTTCGAGAAGGTCACCAAGCGCTTCATCGACGGCCTCGGGCCGCGGCTCGCGATGTGGATCGATCACCACGATCACGTGCTCCACGCGCAGTACCGCAGCGATCCGCGCTTCGTGCTCGCGACCAAGGCGCAGCACGGCGCCTGCCCCGAGATGGTCACGCCCGAGCGTGTCGCGGCCGCCGGTCCGATCGACACGATCTGCTGCCACGTCGACTTCGACGGGCTCTGCTCGGCGGCGAAGTGGATCCGCGGCGGCGTCGAGCCCTACGAGGGCGCCGACGCCGACGCGCACGCGATCGACACGCGCCTCGGCACGCCGAGCGAGCGCGCGCTGCAGATGGATCGCGCGCTGCGCGCCCGTCCGCGCGACGACGCTCTGAAGGGCATGATCGTGCGCTTCCTCGCGACCGGCGCCGACGATCGCGCGCTCTTCGCGCCGATCCGCGAGGCCGCCGACGAGGTGCGCAAGATGGAGGACGAGGCGCGCCGGCTCGCGCGCTCCTATTCGATCGAGGACGGCGTCGCGATCGTCGACGCGCGCGCCGCGCAGGGTCAGTACGACAAGACCGTGCTGCTGCTGCTCGGGCAAGAGCGCGCGCGCGTCTCGGTCGTGCACGACGCGACCACCGTCACCGCCGCCGCGCGGTTCGACAGCGGTGTCGATCTGCTCGCGCTGCTGGGCCTCGAGGGTGGGATGCCGACGCGCGTCAGCCTGCCTCGAGATCGTCTCGACGAGCTGATCACGAAGCTCCGCGACCTCCCTCGCGCGTGACGCGGCGCGCGAACGGCCTGTCGGCCGGGACGTACACGGGCTGACCGCGGAAGCCGTGGGACGCGGCGGCGAGGCGGGAGACGAGATCGATCAGGTCATCGGCGTCGAGCGGCTTGCGCAGATACGCGTCGAAGCACCGAACGGTCGGCCAATTCGGCTCGACCGCGCCGGACATCGCGATGAGACCGATGTGAGATAGCTCGGGCGTCGTTCGCACGTGACGCGCGAGGTCGACGCCGCGGCTTCGATGCGCGAGCTGGAGGTCGGACACGACGACGTCGGGCACGCAGGTCGCGAGGTGCGCGATCGCGCCCCCGACGTCGGCGGCGGCGAGGACGTCGAAGCCGTGCTCGGCGAAGAGATCGCAGAGCACCTCCCGGTCGTCGGCATCGTCCTCCACCACGAGGACGAGCCCGAGGGCGGCACGGCTGATCACACCACTGCTCGTCGCGCTGTCTTGCTTGCGTCGCCTCATGGCGTCCCCCTTCTGGAGGGCGACGTGGACACGAGAACGGAGAACCGCAACCGGGAGACGCCGGTTGGTGTCGGACGCCGCCGGGACGCGGCGCGTTGAGGGCCCCGCGGGTGCGCTTATCTGAGCGGCTTCCCGAGAAAAGACCCATGGCTCACCGCGTCCTCGTCGCCGACGATCAACAAGACTTACGCGACCTCTTCGCTGCGTTCCTCGAGCTGCGCGGGTACGACGTGCGCGCGGTTGCGGATGGTCGAGAGGCGGTGCGGGAGGCGCGCGCGTTCCGGCCGCACGTCGTCCTGATGGATCTCGCGATGCCCCACATGGACGGGCGCGAGGCGACGCAGATCCTGAAGACCGACCCGGCCACGCGCGCGATCAAGATCGTGATGATCACCGGCCACGCGCGCGCCTGCGCGCCGCGCGAGGTCTGTCCAGAGTGCGACGACGTCCTCGTGAAGCCAGTCGATCTTCCAGTGCTCGCCACGCTCGTCGCCGACGCGATCGCCGAGCCCGCGGAGTGACGGACACGAGTGCGCCTCGAGGCCGCGAGCGTATACGGTGCGTATACGCTTTGCGCTGCGGGCACCTGGCGCGCGCGGTCCCGCGTCGCGCAGGATGGCCTCGCTCGGGGGGAACGAGGTCATCTCCATGCGTGCCATTCTCCAGCGCTCGTTCGTGCTCTCTCTCGGAATGCTCGCGCTCGGCGCGTGCGGCGAGGACGCCGCTCCGTCGGACGGCGGCCGTACCCAAGATTCCGGCATGATCCCGGACGGTTCCACGCCGGTCGATGCGTCCACGCCGGTCGACGCTTCGCCTTCGGACGCGTCGGCGCCCGACGCCGCGACGGGAGACGCCGCGACGCCGGTCGACGCCGCGACCTCTGCGGCATCGGTCGCCTGGATCACCGAAGTCGAGCCGCGGACCATCGACTCCGACATCGGGCTCGACTTCCTGCTGCAGTACGAGCTGATGATCGAAGGCGACCCGTTCGTATACGGGCTCACGCTCGAGATCTGCATCGAGATGGCAGGCCACGACGCAGCGTGCACCACGCAACCGCGCGAGAACCTGCCCGGCACCTCGGGCGTCCGCTGGGGCGTCGACCCTTCGATGTACGCGATCGGCGAGAACCACTACCGCTTCCGCCTCATCCTCGAGCGCGACGGCGCGACGGTCGCCGAGGCTCTCCTCGACATGCAGCTCGACGTCACCGACTGCACCGACTGCGTAGGCGGCCCCGGCGCCTGAGATCTTCTGCGAGCGTGGCGGGCGCGCGCTGGCGGGCGGCCTAGCGTCGGGGCTCGCGACGGACGACGTGGCGCAGGCCGCGTCGGACGATCCGTGCGTGCGCGGACGAGCCGGGCTGGTACGCGCCGAGCGGCGCGGCGAGATCGCGCGGCGAGAGCACCTCGGGCGAGGCCGCGAGATCACCGAGCGAGCGGACGAACCCCTCGAGCCCCGGATACATCGTCGCGAGCGAGATGCCGCTCCGGTACGCGCGCCGCAGGAGCGCGAGGGTCGTGCGCTTCGGGAAGACCAGCTTGCGCACGTGCACCCCGACGTCCTCGGGCCGGATCAGCGCCCCGAGGTTCTCCGCGAACCCTCGCTCGACGTCGCCCGGGCAGAGGAACACGCCCTGCTGCGCGACCAGGCGCTCGTTCAGTCGCCAGCAGTTCTGGCGGAGCACGAAGGGCAGCGCCGGCCGGCGGTTGTAGACCGCGCCGAAGGTCGCGTAGCGACGGCCGTAGAGATCGGCGCGGTGCGCCGAGGCGACGTCGTCGGCACCGTTCGCGCGCAGGTGCTCGAGCGCGCGCGCGTCGAGCCAGCTGGAGTCGAGCGCCCACACCGCCGAGCAGCGCTCGCCGAGCGGTCGCTCGTCCTCGTCCTCGTTGGAGTCCGCGGCGCGCGCGGCGAAGAAGAGCGCGACGTGGAACGAGTAGCTCCAGTCGACCAAGCGCGTCGGCGCGCCGAAGTGGCGGATCAGCGCGAGCCACTCGATCACGTCCTCGTCGCTCGGCAGCGAGTCGACGTAGAGGTGCGCGTGTCGCTGGAAGCGCCGGTAGATCCCGATCTCGAGCTCGGTGCGCGCGCGATCCCAGAGGGTGCGGCGTGCGCATCGCTCGATCGAAGATCGGATCGGGAGCTCGGCGTCGCGCTGGCCGCGGTAGATCCAGGTCTGCGCGGCGTGGCGCTCGGCCCAGTTCCAGATCTCGTCCTCGTCCTCGAGGAGCTCCTGCGCGCTCTCGAGCAGCTTCGTGAGATCGTGGGCGGGTTGGCTCATCGGCGCTGGAGCGAGCTGCGCGTGGGCATCTAGGCGCGCTCTGGGCTCCCCCAAACGAATCGGGGCTCGATCCGCGGCGACAGCGAGCACGGAATCGACACCGGATCGCGCGCGCGACCCGTGCCACAGTGCCGCCGCCGCATGACCGAGCCGAACGATCACATCGACGACGATCTCCCGCCGCACGACGTCGCGGGAACGCTCGTGACGCTCGCGCGCGAGCCGAGCACGCACCCGCCGCGCGTGCTGGTGCTGCACGGATCGCTGAGGGAGAAGAGCTTCAGCCGCTTGCTCGCCGAGGAGTGTGCGCGGGTGCTCACGAAGTTCGGCGCGGAGGTGCGCGCGTACGATCCGCGCGGGCTGCCGGTGTTCGATCGCGAGTCGTTCGAGCTGCCGAAGGTGCGCGAGCTGCGCGAGCTCAGCGTCTGGTCCGAGGCCCACGTGTGGATCTCGCCCGAGCAGCACGGCTCGATGACCGCGGCGTTCAAGAACCAGATCGACTGGCTGCCGCTCTCGGAGGGCGCGGTGCGTCCGACCCAGGGCCGCACGCTCGCGGTGCTGCAGGTCTCGGGCGGAGGCCAGTCGTACAACGCGGTCAACCAGCTGCGCCTGCTCGGGCGCTGGATGCGCATGTTCACGATCCCGAACCAGTCGTCGGTCCCGAAGGCATGGCAGGAGTTCGACGCGGAGGGGCGCATGAAGCCGTCGAGCTACCGCGACCGCGTGGTCGACGTCATGGAAGAGCTCTTCCGCTTCACGCTCCTGCTGCGCGATCGCAGCGAGGTGCTGACGACGCGCTACAGCGAGCAGAAGGAGCTGCGCCTCGCGGGCGCGCTGAAGCCAGGACTGGGCGTGAGCGCGAAGGAGTGAGCCGAGCCGGGCGCCCAGCGCGCGGTATCGTCGGCGTCGCTTCGCCTGTACGGTCGTCGGATGCGACCAGCGCTCGTCCTGCTTGTGCTCCTGTTCTCGGCCGGATGCAGCTGTGGCGGCAGCCACGAGCGCGACGGTGGCGCCGCAGAGGACGGAGCGCTCTCGGTCGACGGCGCGCTCGGGGACGGCTCCATCGCCGACGATGCGGAGGTCGACGGCGGCACGATCGACCCTGCGACGTGCGAGGGCTACGCGCGGGCGCTGTGCGGGCTCTACGAGGGCTGCTACGCGGAGATCATCTACGTCCTCGGCTCCCGCGAGCGCTGCGAGGCGTTGTTCCGAGCCAGCTGCGAGCACGAGGACACGCTGGAGCGGACGGGCGATCTGACCGCCGCGCGGGTTGCGTTCGTCGAGTCGAGCGGGACGGTCGATTGTGGCTGGGCGAACGATGACCCCTGGTCGCCGGTGTCCGCTCCGCCGGGGCTGGGCGCCGAAGGGGATCCATGCCGGAGGTCGCTCCAGTGCGGCGAAGCGATCGCGGCCGATGGCCGCAGCGTGAGGATGCACTGCCGCCTTCCGAGCGAGCTCAGGCGCGAGCCCTCGTGCGACGTGGGCGTCTGTGAGGTCCCGCTCGCGGAGGGCACGCCGGACTGCGTCGGGGCGTTGGGCGACGATCGCTGCGACGTCGGGCTCGGGCTCGAATGCGGATACCCCTCGGCCGATGATTCCACGCCGCGCTGCATCCCGCGGACCCGACACGCCGATGGCGATCCCTGCGTGCGGTTCCGTATCGCACCGCCGGAGTGCGAGGACGGCAGCGTGTGCGGCCCGACCAGCGTATGCGAGCGGCGGCGCTTCAACGGCGAGGGCTGCGACCCGGACACGCTGCAGCACTGCGCCGGTGGCCATCAGGTCGCGTGCGATGCCGAGTCCCGCACGTGTGTGCTCCTCGATCTCGCGCTCGAGGGAGAACCGTGCGGCCCGCCGGGCGAGACGATCTGCGGAGGTCTGCAGGACTGCGTCGACGGAACGTGCGTGCGACGAGAAGGCTTCCGGATCCGCGGCGAGGCCTGCGAGCTGTCGACGCAGTGCTGGCTCCCGCTGACGTGCGTCGATGAAGTCTGCGGCGACGCCGCCTGCGAATGAGCGGTGCGCCTTCGCGCTTCCCAGCGCGGAGCGCGCTTGCGATACTCGGCACCCTCGCGACGGATCGGGGAGTTGTCGTGGCCAGCGATCGCAACGAGCGGAAGAACGGGAGCGCGAGCGGGCTGCGGCGCGCGGCGGGGAGCTGGGCGACGCCGTTCGTGGTGCTGATGGGCGCCGCGATCTTCGTGTTCGCGAGCTTCTACTGGCTCGATCACACGTACTTCGGAGGTCCGCCGCATCGCGGCGAGCGGAGCGCGATCGAGCGCTTCATGGACTTCGATCCGACCGCGATCACCGACGCGATCAGCTCGCTCGCCGGGAACATCGCCACGGTGTTCGGCATCGTCGTCACCGTCGTGTCGATCATCGTGCAGCTGTCGGCCGAGCGATACACCGGCGTCGCGCGGATGTTCCTGCGCGACCGCGTGAACCTCGGCGTGATGGGGTTCTACGTGATCGTGTGCGTGGTCGGCGTGTGGACGAGCTTCGCGCTCCACCAGGACTTCGTCCCGCGCGCGGCGCTGCTCGCGATGATGGGGATGACGACGATCGGCCTGGTGCTGATGGCGCCGTACTTCGGGTACGTGTTCTGGTTCCTCGAGCCGATGAACATCATCCGGCGCATCCGGCAGGACGCGATCCGCACCGCGCGCGACGGCGCGGTCGAGGCCGATCGCGATGCCTGCGCGCAGCAGCAGAGCGCGACGCTGACGGCGATGGAGGAGCTGACCGACATCACGTCGAACTCGATCTCCGGCAAGGACAAGATCATCGCGAGCGGCGCGGTCGACGCGCTGAAGGACTTCGCGCTCGCGTACCTGCGCATGAAGCCGCGCGCGGCGCAGGCGTGGTTCGAGCTCGGCCCGGCGCTGAAAGACAATCCCGACTTCGTCGCGATGGATCCCGAGTCGCTCGCCGATCTCGAGACGCGCCACACGTGGGTCGAGTGGAAGGTGATGCGCCAGTACCTCGGGATCTACAACGAGGCGCTCGGCTCGATGCGCGACATCAACTATCTGATCGCGATCGACACCCGCTACATCGGCGAGGCCGCGAGCAAGGCGAAGGACGCGGAGCTGATCCAGCTGGTCTATCGATTCCTCAACAGCTACCTGCGCGCGACGCTGAACGCGCGCGACGTCCGCACCGCGTACAACGTGCTCAACCAGTACCGGAAGCTCGTCGAGGCGCTGCTGCGCGATGGCAACGGCGAGGCGGCGCGCGAGGGCGTGCGCCACATGACGTACTACGGGCACGTGAGCTTCGACATGAAGCTCACGTTCGTGACCGAGACGATCGCCTACGACATCTCGACGATCTGCCAGCAGGCGCACGAGCTCGGCGCGCGCTTCGCCACCGAGGACGAGCAGGACGCGATCCTCGCGCAGTTCCTCGATCTCGATCGTCCGCTGCGCTCGCAGTCGCAGGAGTCGGCACTGCTCGGGGTGCGCAAGGCGCAGGTGAAGCTCGCGGCGTACTACCTGTGGAAGGGGCACGAACAGAAGGCGCGGAGCATCGCCGCCGACATGAGCCACGAGCCGCGCGCGCGCCTCGATCAGATCCGCTCGTCGCTCGAGGGCGTCACGACCAAGGACTTCTGGGAGATCATCGATCGCGGGAGGAACTTCGAGTACATGCCGCCGGAGCAGCGCGCGCAGATGGCCACGTTCTTCTCGTGGCTCGAGGGCGACCGACCGACCGAGCTGCCGTCGGCAGCGCTCGCCGCCCAGTAGCCCGCGGATCGCAGGACCAGCCTCACTGCGCGGCGCGGATCGCGTCCGCGACCGCGTCGACGGCGGCGCCGAAGTCTGCGACGTCCTCGGGCGCGACCTCACTCTCCCCGGTCACCGCGGAGACGAAGCACACGCCGGTCCCCCAGTCGACGGTGATGGTGTACCCGCCTCGGTGCGGTGTCGGCGCCACGGGGCGCGTTCGGAGCCGGGGGAGCCCTCGCTGCCGGAGCGCGCGATGGAGCGCCTCGAGGTCCGCGGAAGGAACGCGCACGCAGTCGGGATGCGGCGTGGAGAACGCGGGGGGATCGGCGGCGGGGCACGCCTGCTGCTCCGAGATCAGGTCCCATCGCGACGTCGCCTCGGGTCGATCGTAGTCGTGGAGGGTGAGCCGTATCGACTCGCGCTCGGAAAAGTCCTCGGGCAGAGCCGCGCAGGGAGCCGACCACGCCGTCGGCGCTTCGACCTCCGGTCGAGCGGCAGGAGGCTCGGCTGTGGCGGTCGAAGCGATCGGCGCGGCCGACGAGGATCGCGCCGCCGGATGGCCGGCACGATCGCACGCGACGAGCACCACGAACGCCACGAGCGCGGGATGGAATCGCATCCCGAGCATACGCACGGCGGCAGCCGAACTCGCTCCAGCGCTCGTGCTGCTCGCTCCCGTGCGGTCCCTCCGGGGCGAGCACTCCTGCTGACTCGAAGCCTGGCTAGAAATCGGCTCGCCCGCTCCGGGACCTCCCGTCCGCGCACGAAGCGCGCGCTCCCGTGCGGTCCCTCCGGGGCGAGCACTCCTGCTGACTCAGCGCTCCGGGAGCTCGATCTCGACGCGGTTGCGGCCGCGCGCCTTCGCTCGGTAGAGCGCGCGGTCGGCGCGCTCGACGAGCAGGTCGAGCGTGGCGTCGCCCGCCCACGCCGCGGCGCCGAAGCTCGCGGTGACCTTCTGCGGGCCTGCCGCGAACGGGGGCAGGCGCTCGATCGCGTGCCGCGTGCGCTCCGCGGCGATGCGCGCGCCTGCCTCGCTGGCGTCGGGCAGCACGACCAGGAATTCCTCGCCGCCCCAGCGACCGACGAGATCGACGTTCCGCACTGCGCCGCGCAGCGCGGTGGCAACGGCCTTGAGGACGTCGTCGCCCATCGCGTGCCCGTGCGTGTCGTTGACGACCTTGAAGTGATCGACGTCGCAGAGCACGACCGCGACCGACGAGTGGCGCCGGCGCGCGACCGCGATGTCGTGCTCGAGCCGCTCGATCACGGCGCGGCGGTTCGCGAGCCCGGTCATCGGATCGGTGCGCGCGAGCGAGCGCGCTTGCGCGGCGAGCATCGCGGTCTTCACGACGAGCGCGCTCTCGCGCGCGAGCAGCGCGAGCGTGTCCCGATCGCCCGTGGCCACACGCGCGCGCCCTCCGAACGCCCGCAGGTGTCCGAGCACCTCGCCGCCGATCTCGATCACGAACGCCGCCCGGTCGCTCCCGGGATCGCACGGGCCGACGCTCGCATCCTCCTCCAGGCAGACGCTCGCGAGCTCGGGATGGACCACGCCGAGCGACGCGAGCGCGCTCTCCGGCGCCTTCGCGGGCCACGCACCGCGCACCAGCACCGTGCTCCCCGGCGCGGCAGGCCCCTCGAGCGCGACGACGAGATACGGCGCGTCGACGACCTCGCCGGCGAGCTTGACGAGCGCAGTCGCGATCGCCGCGGGATCGTCGATTCGCGACACGAGCTGGTGCACCTCGCTCGCGAGGACGGCACGGAACAGAAGATCGTCGAGCAGCGACGAGAGGCGCTCGAGCGGAGGCGGCGCGCGACCGGTGCCCATCGACTCCGGCGCAGCTCGCGCGACGCGCGCGAGCACCATGGGCAGCTCCGTGCTCATCGCCTCTTTCGCGACGTACGCGTCGGCGCCGGCGTTGCGCGCCCAGAAGCGGCTGCGGCGCTTCTGCGTCGCGGTCAGCATCACGATCGGGATCGTCGCGGTCTGAGGCGTGCTGCGGAGCAGACGACAGAGCTGCACGCCGCCGAGCGCGCCCATGTTCATGTCCGAGAGGACCACCTCGAACGGCTCGCGCACACAGATTGCGAACGCCTCTTCGCCGGATGCGACCGCCGTCACCTCGAAGCCGTGCTGCTCCAGCAGCGCGCGCACCGCGAGCCGCACGGTCGCGCTGTCGTCGACAAGGAGGACTCGGGTCGGCATGGGCTCCAGATCGCGGCGCATCGCGCGCGGCGAGATCGCTCGCACACCCACGCCGTGCCATCCTCCGCGCCCATGAACGCTCTTCGCCCCTGGTCGCTCGCCGTTCTCGCCCTGCTTCTCACCGCGTGTGGTGATTCTACATCGATGACGGAGGATGCGGGCGGAGGCCGCGTCGACAGCGGAACAGCCCCGGTCGACGGGGGCGGCACCGATGGCGGGAGCGACCCGAGCGATGGCGGCGCTCTCGACGCGTTCGTTCCGCCGAGCGACGGCGGCACCACGGCGTGCGGCGACGCGCGCCCCGCGGTCGCGGGGATCCGCGGCACCGAGGGTCTGATCATCGCCCGCGACGGGACGATCTACTACTCGCAGAACGGCGGCGTCGGCCGCCTGCCGGTCGGCGGCGCGGCCGAGGACCGCTGGGTGCGGATCCCGGGCACGGGAACGATCTGGGGGCTCGCGCTCGACGCGGCGAACGAGAATCTCTACGTCGGCTCGCCAGAGGACGGAACGGTCTACGTGATCGACACGACCGCGGCGTCGCCCGCCGCCACCGCGTTCGTGACGGGCGCGGGCGCGCCGAACGGGCTCACGGTCGGCCCCGACGATGCGCTCTACTTCTCCGACTTCGGCGCCGGTCGCGTGAACCGCGTCGCGCTCGGCGGCAGCACCGGCACCGCGACCCCCGTGACCACGACGCCGGTACCGAACGCGAACGGCGTCGCGTTCCTGCCCGACGGCACGCTGCTGGTCGCGAGCTACTCGAGCGCAACGGTGTTCCGCCTCACGCTGACGGCCGGCGTGGAGACCGGTCGCGCCACGTTCGCGACCGGCGTCGGCAGCCCGGACGGCATCGCGGTGGACGCGGAGGGCCGGGTGTACGTCACCGACAACGCCGCGGGACGCCTGATCCGACTCGAGGCCGACGGCGCTTCGCCGATGACGCTCCTGATGGGCGTCGGCGCGGCGGCGAGCCTCGACTTCGGCGCGGGCGCGCTCGACTGCGAAGACATCTACGTCGCGTCGAGCGGCGCGATGCGTCGCTACGAGGACGGAACCACGCCCGGCGCGCCGGTGATCTGGCACTGAGAGGCTGTCGCCGAATCGACGGGCCCGCTGAGGAATGCAAGGGGGCGTAGGGGACCCCGCGCAGCGCGAGCGCAGCGAGGCGGAGTCGGGAGGGGGGCCCCGATCCGGCTTCGCCGGGCGGGGGGAGGGGCTGCACCAGCCCCTCCGAGAGCTCAGACCAGCAGGCCCGCGACGCAGGCGGTCATGAAGCAGGCGAGCATGCCTGCGACCATCGCGCGCGGGCCGATCCTCGCGAGGTCGGCGCGGCGCTCGGGCGCGAGCGCGCCGATGCCGCCGATCTGGATCGCGATCGATCCGAGGTTCGCGAACCCGCAGAGCGCGTACGTCGCGATCACCGCGGCGCGGCGGCCGACGATCGGCGTGGTCTGCGCGAGCCCCTCGCCGAGGTGGATGTAGGCGACGAACTCGTTGAGCACCAAGCGCTCGCCGAGGAGCGCGCCGATCTGCGCGCAGTCCTGGGGCGGCACGCCCATCAGGAACGCGATCGGCCAGAACGCCCAGCCGAGGATCGACTGCATCGACGTCGGCTGCCACGCCTCGAGCGGGCTCTGCGTCACGCCGAGCGCGTTCGCCTCGCGGATGCAGTCGGCAAGCGCGGCGGCGCCGCTCGGAGACGTGCAGCCCTCGGGCACCGCGAGCTCCATGCGGCGGAATCCGTCGAGGGCCTCCGCCCACTCGCCGCGGTTGTGCACGAGCGCGGGGAGCGCGAAGAGCCAGTTCACCATGGCGACCAGCGCGAGGAACGCGAGCAGCATCGCTGCGACGTTGAGCGCGAGCTTCAGCCCGTCGGTGGCGCCGGTCGCGGCGGCGTCGATGACGTTCGCGTAGAGCTTCTCGTCCTTCAGCTCGAGGGTGCCCGCCGTCACCGGCGTCTCACGCTCGGGGATCATCACCTTCGCGATCACGAGGCTCGCCGGCGCGCTCATCACGCTCGCGGCGATCAGGTGGCCCGCGATGTCGGGGAACTGATCGCGCAGCATCCCGACGTAGGCCGCCATCACGCCGCCGGCGACGGTCGCGAACCCGCCGGTCATCACCGCCATCAGCTCCGAGCGCGTCATCGTGGCGACGTACGGCTTGATGACGAGCGGCGCTTCGGTCTGGCCGACGAAGATGTTCGCGGCGGCGCTGAGCGTCTCGGCGCCCGACGTCCCGAGCGTGCGCTGCATCGCCCACGCGACGACCTTCACGATGCGCTGCATCACGCCGAGGTGATAGAGCACGGTCATCAGCGCGCTGAAGAAGATGATCGTCGGCAGCACGTTGAGCGCGACGGTGAAGTGCGTGTCGAGATACTCGCCGAAGAGGAAGCGGCTCCCCTCGTCGGTGAACTCGAGGAGCTGACCGACCGCGTCGTTGAGGAACGAGAACAGCGCGAGACCGAGCTCGGTCTTGAGGACGAACACGCCGAACACGAGCTGCAGGCCCACGCCCGTCAGCGCGAGCCGCCAGGGGAACGCCCTGCGATCCGCGGACATCGCCCACGCGAGCAGGACGAACACGCCGAGACCGAGGAAGGACACGCCGCGCTGCCAGAGCGGAACGGCCTCGTGCGCGAGCGTGTCGAGCGACCCCACGAGCGCGGCAGTGGACCATGGAAGCGCACGGGACGTCGACTCCGCACGCAGCGCGGCTCCGGTGCCCGGGTCGGCCGACACCACGCGCGCCTCGCCAGACCCCAGCGCTCCGCGCCGATGCCGCGCGCAGACCGCGCTCCGGAGCCCTCCCGTGAACCGCAGCGCAACGACTCCGCCCGCTCGTTTCCGCGACCGCAACGATGCGCCGCTCGCTGCCGTGGCACGTGCGTTGAAGAGGTCGTCGCTCGATGCGCGAGCCCACGGCGATTCGACCCTCCCCGAGCACGTGGTGTCGTCGCGCGCTCGTCCTCTTCGTCGGCGCGATCGCGGCGCTCGGGTGCGCGACCGGGACGAGCGATCTCCACGAGCGGAACGGCGACGGCGCGATCGCGCGCATGGACGGCGGCACCACCGCGACGACCGAGCTCGGACGCGACGCGGCGCCGTTCCCGCC
>JALYRN010000521.1 GCA_030855295.1 Myxococcota bacterium
GCTGCGCGCGGCGCGAGCGAGCGGACGGAGCGGCGGCAGCGACGGCCGTCGGGGCCTCGCTCTCCGGCGCGAGCGTGCCGCCATCGGGGGGAACGCCCGCGTCGCCGAGCGCGGCGGTGGCGCTCGGATCGACGACGTCCTCCGGGGCGTCGGCGAGCTCGTCCTCGCCCGGCACCGCCGTCGTCCGCGGCGCTCCGTCGAGCTCGAATTCCAGGTCGGCGACGACCGCCTCGCGCTCCTCCTCCTCGTCGCGTCGCTGCTGCGCGTCGTCGCGCAGCGCGGGCGTGATCGCGACCAGGTACGCGGTCGCGACGTGCACGTCCTCGTCGCTGAGCGGCTGCCCGAGCGTCGGCTTCTGCTGCATGCGGCGGCAGAGGCTCAGCCACCCCGAGCCCGTGCGCGGCTCGCTCAGGATGGTGCGCAGGTCGTGGCAGAGCGTGCACTCGCGCACCACCACCTCGCGGCCCGCCTCGAGCGCGCTCACGGTCGCAAGGCCCTCGGCCGTGAACCCGTCGCGCAGCTCGAGCGACCCGAGGATGCGCTGCACGCGCTCGCGGTTCTCGGCGGTCATCACCTCGGCGCTCCCGTGCGCGCGGAAGGCGAAGGGCAGCGAGAGCGAGCCGAGCAGGATCGTGCACACGAGCAGCACCATCCCGAGCGCCGGCATCGACTCCTCGAAGTGCCGGAAGAAGCGCAGGATCATGATCTTCGTGACGAGCACGACGCCGATCGTGATCGCCGCGACGGCGTGGATGACGGTGCGCGCCGGGAGCTCGACTTGGTACTCCCAGAGCCGCGGCACCATGTAGAACATCATCACGACGTAGATCGCGGCGTACGCGTATCCGACGACGCGATGCACGCCCATCCAGAAGCGCGGTGCGTGGCTCTTCTTCGCGACCGGATCCCAGTACTTCGGGTTCCAAAGCCACGCCTGGAGGACGACCGCGATCACGCAGAGCGCGAGGAACGCGACGCCGAGCCACATCGACAGAGTGACGCTCACGACGTCCGCGATTCTGCAGCCGATGTGCCTCGCGCAGGAAGCGAGATCGCCCTCGAACGCGAGGAACACGGAGCGCTCCGCGTGGGAGCAGCGAGCGCTCCGCGCGGGACGCCCGTGGGCCCGATTCGGAGTGGCCGCTCAGACGGAAATCGAGCCCTTGCGGAAGTCGCTGCCGCCGATCTTCACGTTCACCAGCGCGGGCTCGGGGCACTCGAACGCCGCGGCGAGCGCGCTCTTCACCTGCTCGGGCGTCTCGGCCCAGAAGCCCTTCGCGCCCACCGCCTCGGCGACCAGGTCGTAGCGCGTGTACGCGAGCTGGGTCGCGGGCGTGCGCTCGGTGCCGAACATGTCCTTCTGACCGCGATAGATCTGCGTCCAGCACGCGTCGTTGCCGATCACGCCGACGACCTTGATGCCCTGTCGCGCCATCGCCTCGAACTCGAGCCCGTGCAGGCCGAAGCTGCCGTCACCGTAGACGATGATCACGCGGCTGCCGGGGCGCGCGAGCTTCGCCGCCATCGCGTAGCCGGGCCCGACGCCGAGCGTGCCGAGCGGCCCCGGATCCATCCACAGCCCGGGCCAGCGGATCGGCAGCGTGTACGCCGCGGTCGCGACGAAGTCACCGCCGTCGCCGATCACGATCGTGTCGTCCTGCACGTACTTCGCGAGCTCGCTGCAGACCCACAGCGGGTTCGGCGGGCTGGTCGCGCCGGCCGCGATCTCCGCCTTCATCTTGGCCTGCCGGCCCTCCTCGTCGGCGCGGATCTTCGCGAGCCACTCGCCGCCGTCCTTCTTCGCGATCGCGGACTCGAGCGCCGCGAGCGCGAGGCCGCTGTCGGCGGGGATGCCGACGTCGACCGCGCGGTTGCGCCCGAGCTCCTGGGGATCGAGGTCGACCTGGATCACCTTCACGTCCTTGGACCACGTGCCCTCGCGGCCGTAGTCGACGCGGAAGTCGAACGGCGTGCCGAGCACCAGCACGACGTCGGCGCTCGAGAGCGCCGCGCGCCGCGAGCGCGACATGAAGCAGGCGTGATCGCCGGGCAGCGCGCCGCGCGCCATGCCGTTGAGGAAGGTCGGCATCGGCCGCTTCGCGAGGAAGCGCTCGAGCGAGCCCTTGTCGCGCGACCAGCGAAGCTGCGTGCCGCAGATCAGCATCGGGCGCGCCGCCTGATCGAGCAGCTTCACCGCCTCCTCGATCGACTGCGGCGAGGGCGCCGGCGTGTGCTCGCTGCGATAGCCGGTGGGCCGGACGATGTTGTCGTCGGTCGCGAAGTTCATCAGCACGTCGAGCGGCATCTCGAGGAACACGGGGCCCGGCACGCCGGTGGTCGCGATGCGGAACGCGGTCGTGACGTACTCCTCGAGCCGGCGCGTCTCGGTGACGGTCGCCGACCACTTGGTGATCGGCTTCATCAGCTCGACGTGATCCATGTCCTGCAGCGAGCCCATGTGCTTGTAGGCCATCGGCCCCGCGCCCCCGATCACGATCATCGGCACGCCGGCGCGCTGCGCGTTCGCGACCGCGGTGACGACGTCGGTGACGCCCGGGCCCGCGGTGACGAGCGCGACGCCGGGCTTGCCGGTCACACGCGCGTAGCCGTCCGCGGCGTGCCCGGCCGTCTGCTCGTGGCGGGTGTCGATCACGCGGATGCCCTCGTCGAGGCACCCGTCGTAGATGTTCTGGATGTGCCCGCCGCAGAGCGTGAAGACGTGGGTGATGCCCTCGTTCTTGAGAGCACGTGCAACGATCCGACCGCCGTGGAGCATGAGCGTCCCCTTCGAGTGGGCCGCGATGGTACCGGCCGTGAGCGCAGGGCGCGAGCGCGAGTTGGTGGGCGACGACGGGCCTTGCCGGCGCCCGGAGATGGACCCCTATCACTCGATAGGTTTCGACCCCACACTCTCGGAGACCATGCGCATGAGCCCTCTTCCGCCCGGGCCTCGATCGTCGCTGCTCGCGACGATGCAGATCATCCGCGATCCGTACGCGACGCAGCGCGCGCTGCGGGCGCGCTACGGCGACGTGGTGACGTTCCCGTCGCTCAACGGCGTGCTGGTGCTCGGGCACACACCGGCGTTCGCGAAGGCGGTGTTCACCGCCGACCCCGATCGGTTCGGCGCGTGGGCGACCGAGACGCTGAGCGCGGTGCTCGAGCCGCGCTCGCTGCTCGTCAGCTCCGGCGAGCAGCACAAGCGCGATCGGAAGCTGCTGACGCCGCCCTTCCACGGCGCCCGCATGCGGGCGTACGGCACGCAGACGCGTGCGCTCGCGCGGGCCGGGCTCGACGCGCGCTTCGCACCGGGCGCGCAGGTGACGACGCAGGACGTCACGACCGCGATCACGCTCGACGTGATCCTCGCGACCGTGTTCGGCGTGCAGCCGGGGCCGGCCGAGGACGAGGGGCGCGCGATCCTCGGTCAGGTGGTGCGCGAGTTCCATCCCGCGATCCTGTTCACCAAGAAGCTGCACACCACGCTGTTCCCGCCGTGGCGACGTTTCCTCGTCACGCGCGAGCGGTTCCGGGCGTGGCTCGGCGCGCGGATCGCCGAGGCGCACGAGCGCATGCGCGCCGGCGCCGGCGACGAGTCGGTGCTCGGGCTGATGCTCGCGGCGCGCTACGACGACGGCACCGAGATGAGCGACTCCGACATCGCGGTGCAGCTCGTGACGCTGCTGATCGCGGGGCACGAGACGACGTCGATCGCGCTGGCGTGGGCGGTGCACTGGCTGCTGCGCGACCCCGCGGCCCTCGCGCGGCTGCGCGCCGAGCTCGATGCGCTCGGCCCCGACGCCGACCCCGAGAGCATCGCGAAGCTGCCGTACCTCGGCGCGGTGTGCGACGAGACGATGCGCATGAACCCGATCATCACCGAGGTGCTGCGCGCGCTGAAGAAGCCGCTGCGGGTGCCCGGCCCGGACGGCGCGGAGATCGAGGTGCCCGCCGGCATCGGCGTCGGCGTCGGCATCGCCGCGATCCACGAGGATCCCGCGATCTATCCCGAGCCCCACCGCTTCCGTCCCGAGCGCTTCCTCGAGCGGAAGTACGGCCCCTTCGAGCACCTCCCGTTCGGCGGCGGCCACCGCCGCTGCATCGGCGCCGCGTTCGCGATGTACGAGATGAAGCTCGTGCTCGCGACGATGGTCAGCGAGTGGAACCTCGAGCTCGCGCGCCCCGGCGCAGAGCGCCCGGTCCGCCGCAACGTGACGATGGGCCCCGAGCACGGCGTCCCGATCCGCGTGCTCGGCCGCCGGGCCGTCGCGCTCACCCCGCGAGCGATCGACGCCGCGTAGCCTCTCGGTTCACCACCGGGCAATTACCGGGACGAAGCCAGTCTCGAGAGCGCACGCGCGCGGGTGCTCGCTTCGCGCGTCGAGGTGGTGCTTCAGCGGCCGCCGGTGACGAGCACGGAGCGCAGCCTACTTCCTGTAGGTGAGCACCGCGCGCAGTCAGCGGTGGTCGATCAAGCACCACATCGGCGCGCGTCCCACCCGGTGGAGAGCCGGCTCCCTATCAGCGCGACTCCAGCCGCCGCTCGCGGCGGGCGCGGGCCTCGCGCTCGCGGCGCTGGTCGTCGGCGGTCTCGCAGAGCAGCGGCGGCACCGGGCAGGTCTTGCCGGCGTCGTCGACCGAGACGAACGTCATGAAGGCGTCGACGCAGAGGGTGCGGTTGCCGGTGCCGCGCTCCTCGACCTGCACCTCGACCTCGACCTCGACCGAGCTACGGAACGCGGCGTTGACGCGGCTGGTGAGGACCACGACGTCGCCGACGCGGATCGGCGCGAGGAACTGCACTTGGTCGATCGCCGCAGTGACCGCGACCCGGCCGCAGTGGCGCTGGGCCGCGATCGCCGCGCAGACGTCCATCCACGCGAGGACGGTGCCGCCGAACGCGGTGCCGATCGCATTCGAGTGCTGGGGCAGCACGAGCTCGGTCATCTCGGTGTACGAGGCGCGCGGGCTGCGCGCGGCGATCGCAGGAGCGTCCGACATGGCGCGAGCCTAGCAGGCCGCGGAATGCGGTATATCGGTGGCGTGCGGAGGCGAATCGGACGCGCGGGAGCCACGCTCGCGCTCGGCGTGGCCGGGGCGGTGATCGCGCTGCTCTCGAGCGCGCGCGCGCAGCCGGCGGCGCCCGAGCCGATCGTGG
>JALYRN010000522.1 GCA_030855295.1 Myxococcota bacterium
TTTTTGGACAGCCTTTCAGCTGCGCGGGACCGGCGAAGGACGGCCGCGCGCGAGCACCTCGCGCCGTGAGGCCGGCTCCCGAGCCGGGCATCTCGAGAGCCGACCCCCGATTCAGCGGGCCGCGCAGAAGTCGCGCACGAGCTCGTAGAGAACCCGCACGCCCCACGCGAAGCCCTCGCGCGGGATGCGCTCGTCGTGGCCGTGGTACATGCGCGTGAACTCGAGCTCGGGCCCGAGCCGCACCGGCGAGAACCCGTAACAGATCGCGCCCAGGCGCGCGTACGCGAACGAGTCGGTGAAGCCCGGGATCATGTAGGGCACCGGCACGCCCGCGGGGTCGTGCTTCGCGAGCACGTCGACGATCGACCGGTAGAGCGGCGTGTCGCTGGTGAACACGGTGCCCTCGTGCTCCTCGTGCACGGTCACCTTCATCCCCGGCCCGATCACGCGCTCGATCTCGCGTAGGAAGTCGCGGATCGACTGCCCCGGGATCACGCGACCGTCGACCTGCACGCTGGCGCGCGACGGGATCACGTTGACCTTGCTGCCGCCCTTCAAGATCGTCGGCGAGGCGGTGTTGCGCAGCATCGCGTCGAGGCCCTTCGCGCGATCGGGCTGCACGCGGCGGATGATCGAGAGAAGCGTCCCGGCGAGGCGAGGCTCGAGCAAGAGCGGCAGCACGCGCGACTGCGGGAAGGGCGCGCCCTTCGCGAGCGCGTGCAGGAACTCTTCGACCACCGGCGTGACGTGCTGCGGCAGGCGCGTGTCGCCGAGCGCGGTGATCGCGCGCGCGATCTTCACCACCGCGTTGTCGGGATGCGGCATCGAGCCGTGGCCGGGCTCGCCCTCGGCCTCGATCTCGAACCAGCAGATGCCCTTCTCCGAGACCTGGATCGGATAGAAGCGCTGCTCGCCCATGTGCAGCGTGTGGCCGCCGACCTCGTTGAGCACGTACTCGCTGCGCACCAGCTCGGGGTGCTTCTCGACCAGGAACACCGCGCCCTTGCGCGAGCCCGCCTCCTCGTCGGCGACGCCCGCGAAGATCACGTCGCGATCGAGCACGACGCCGCTGCGCTTGAGCAGCACGAGCGTCATCACGCTCATCGTGACCATGTTCTTCATGTCGATCGCGCCGCGGCCCCAGATGCAGCCGTCGGCCTCGATCGCGGCGAAAGGGTCGTGCGTCCAGTGCTCGCGATCGACCGGCACCACGTCGAGGTGCCCGTTGAGCAGCAGCGGCCCCTTGCTACCGTCGCCCTTGCCGCGCAGCCGCGCGACGATCGACGCGCGCGTCGGCTCGCTCTCGACGAGAGTGTGCTCGATGCCCTCCGCCTCGAGCAGGCGCGCGAGATAGTCCGCCGCGGGCCGCTCGTTGCCCGGCGGGTTCACCGTCGGGATGCGCAGCAGCGCCTTGAAGTGCTCGATCGCCTCTTCGGTGGCGCTCGCCCAGTCGATGCTCGTCGTCACGCGCGCGACGATAGACGATCTCGCGTTCCGGAGTCACCGCGTGCGACGAGACTTCGCCGGCGGCACCAGCGCGTGCCACACCGCGAGGAAGCGCGTCGACTCGATCGCGCGGGTCGTGCACGCGAGCACGCCATCATGTCGACACGACATTGTATTGGCGGCGATCGGATCGAGCGGATCCGAGCAAGACTCGCGCACAGGGCGGCGACCAGCTTGGTCCGTCGACGCGTCCGCAGCCGGCCGATGCCTTCGTCACGCACATCACTGAATCAGATCAGTCGTCGTAGAGTATGAGTGTGGTGACGAGCGCGTCTTCGTCTTCGAACCGAGTGACGGGCGCCTCCGCGCCGCCCTGCAGCGGCAGACCCGCAGGCGCTCGCGACAGGCGATGGACCATCACGTACGCCCCCGCCGGGAGCACGGAGAGATCGTAGTCGACCGCGTCCATCCGAATGCAGCCGGTCCCCTCCTCCTGGTACTCGTGCCTCGACCGGAACGTGCCGGCGATCCCGAGCGGGCGTCCGTCCTCGAAGAACTCGATCATCTCGAGCGCGGGCGGAAGGCTCCCGAGCGGCAACTGGACGCGGACGTGGTCGTCGTCGTTGCGGCCTGATCCGGGGTTCGCGATCACATCCCAGTCGATGGTTCCAGGGTGATCAGGGATATGCCCGGCCACCACGGCGTAGTAGCCCTCGATCTCGGCACAATCGCATCCACCGAGCGCGAGCAGCAGCGCGGTGAGCAACCCCGTCCGTCGGCACCACGAACGCATCAACCCTCCCACGGCGCGGGACCCGGCGGCAAGTGCGGCGCCGGCTCCTCGACGGCCGCGCGCACTACCGCGGCCGCCGCCGGGTCCGCAATGGAGTCCGCACGGTAGCGCGCCGTCGACACGACGCTGGTAGCGGGGATCGGGTCGAGCGGATCCGGAGGAAGACTCGCGCACACGGCGGCGACCAGCACGCCAGGCCCCGACGTCACCCCCAGTCTCGCCGAGACCCAGCGGCAGAATTGCTTCGGGTTCGCCACCCGATTGGACGAGATGATGCAGGCTCCGTCGTTGAGATCGTCCAGTCGCTGGCCGTCCATGGGTGTCGGTCGAGTGGTTCGGCCGAGCGGCTCGCCGTGATCGGACGTTATCGTGCGGTCATGCATCTGGAAGTGCAGGTGCGAGTGCACCGAGTTCCCCGTGTCGTCCATGAACCCGAGGACATAGCCCTGTTGGACCCATTGCATGAAGCTGACGATCACCTTGTTCGGCCCGTCGAGGTGCAGGTACTTCGCGTGGTAACGGGCAGGCGCGGTGGTGAACGCTGGGACGCAGGACTGCAGGACTTTGTTCGCGACATCGGAACCCGTGGAGTTCATGTCGACCGGTCGCTCAACGATCAGGCCGTCGTGGCACGCGAGAACGCGCGTGCCGGCCGAGAGGTTGAGCGGGTACGCGTTCGCCTGCTCGTACCGGGCGAAGTCGATCGCGAACTGCGACTCATTCGAGCCCGTGCGATTGTGGCTCAACGAGTTGTACCAGAACCCCGCAGGACCCCATCCACACGGACGGCTCCCCGCCGCGATCCGCGATGCGGTATGGCTCGCATAGGTGACACCGAGCGCAATCGGCAGCGCGACCCCAACGCAGATGGCATAGAACGGTCCGGTGGCGATGCAGGCCGCGAGGGTCGCGGCGGTCGCTATCGCATAGCCGCCGATCTCGAGCGCGATCCAGGACGAGTACGCGTCGAGGCCGCCTGCCTGAAAGCCCAGCGGCGCCGGCCAGGGCGCTTTGATCGAGATCGCGAGATCTTGATTGGGGAGAGCCACCCACGGACCCACGGCCTCGTCGAACAGCTTCCTCGCGGCAGGGAGCGGACGATCGGCAGCGATCCCGTTCCACTCCCAGCCGCCGGTGACCTGCCGCATCATCAACTGCACGCGCCCTCGCCAGGTCTTCCCATCCCAACCGTCGGTCACCAGGTATCTCTTGCGGCCGCAACCCTCGAGGCTCTCGGGATTGCCCCGCACCTTCGAGCTGGTCAGGTCAGCGGCGAACGAGCGCAGCAGGTGACGGGGCGCATCGTAGTGCGAGTGAGCGCCGACCTGGCCGATCGAGAAGTGAGTCTTGGACGCGAGCCGACCGAGCGCGTGATGGTCCTTCCGACGCAGCGCGCTCATCAGCTCGCGCGCGAGCGACTCGGGATCAGGGCGTACCCAGTCCGTCCGCCGTGAGAGCCATGCCGCGTTCCGCCGCGCCAGCTCGGCGAGATCGTCGTCCGCTCCGGTGTTCTTTCTGGGCTTCGACGCCGCGAGCGCCGCGCGCGAATAGGCATCGATCGCCGTTCCCCCTTTGCCGGCGCTCTCGGCGAGCCCCCCCAGCTCGAACCAAGCATCCGCGCTGCCTTCACCCTGAATCCGGATCACTTGCCGTAGCGCCTTCTCCGCTCCTTCAGGATCTCCAAGGACACGAGAGCAGCTCGCCGATCTCATCAACACGTTCTCGAGCAAGCGGTTGCCCAGGAACTCGCGATCTCGGAACTCCTTCTCGAAGACGCGCGCCGTCGCCAGCGCCTCTTCGTGCATCCCATCGATCATGAAGCTGTCGATCGCCCACATCGCGTAGAGAGGTGCGAAGGGCGTCTTCTTCTCGTCCGCGGCGGCCTGGAGCAAGATCGGGTTGGCGAGGGATCCGATCCCAAGCTGTCGGGTCGCCTGGATCGCGCCGGAGAGATCCTGCCACTGCTGCACCAAGTCGGCGTCGGCGAGGGCGCTCGCCGTCCCCGGGCGAGCGTTCGTCGAGCGTGCCTTCCGATGCGCGGGGCTTGCTGCCGGCTCCGCGTTCGACGCTGCGCACCCCGAGCACTCCTCGGCTGCTTGCTCGATCTGGCCGACGGGCGCGTCATAGCCGGTTCGACGCGCGCGGCCCGCGACGAACACGGTCGCGCGCGCGCCCTGGTTGGCGACATCGAACCGCAGCCGGAGCCGGACGAGCGGACCGCGCAGTTCGTCGCCGAGCTGCGCACTCTCGAAGAAGATGGTCTGCTCATCGACGGGAAGCGATGGCGACGTTTTGCTATAAATCTCGGACCAGTTCTTTCCGTCGAACGAAGTGTCCACGAACATCGTGAGCGTCCCGATCTTCGTCACTTGATTGACGACGACCTGGATCAGGAGATCACTCGCCGAAGCGAGCATTGCCCAGAACTCCGGCCCGGAGACGTCGTCCGTGCTCTCCAGGATGTCGTCGTAGACTCGCTCCGAGAAGAGAAGCATTCGGCGCGTCAGTCGTTCGAGCGGCCGGTGAGCCAGACCTGCATGCCGGCGGAGACGTTCGAGCCGCCGAGCTGGATCTTGACGCGGGCGAACCCACCTCCCACGGTGGTTGTCCCGAGATCCGTGGCGTACCAGAAGGTCGTGCCCGAGGTCGAAAACGACGTTGCGTTGAAGAGCGTCGCCTTCGTGGTCCAGTTCACGTTGTCGCACGAGGTCTCGAGCGTGACGGTGAAGGTCGACGGGCTCCCAGCCCCCTGCGCGATCTTGACGAAGCAGAAGTACTTCTCCGCCTGCCCCAGCTGCGCGTTGAGCTCCGCGGGAGAGTACTGCACGTCGGTCGTGCCTGTGAGCGCGCCCTCGAAGACCTTGATGTTGAACAGGATCGCCATGTCTCCCCCTCGTTCGTGAGGCGCCTTGCCCC
>JALYRN010000523.1 GCA_030855295.1 Myxococcota bacterium
GCTCGCCGATCTGGAGCGCATCCCGCGGCTCGGCCGCGGCGTCGACGCGCGGGGGCTCCTCGCGGACGACGCGATCGATCGCGCGATCGCGGCGCTGCGCGACGTCGTCGATCGAGCGCGCGCGCTCGGCGTGACGCGCATCGCGGCGGTGGGCACCAGCGCAGTGCGCGACGCGCAGAACCGCGACCTGCTGATCGCACGCGCCCGGGACGCGACCGGCGTGACGATCGACGCGATCGACGGCGCGCGCGAGGCCGCGCTGACGTTTCGCGGCTCGCTCCCCGGCATCGAGCTCGAGGGGCCGCGCACGGTGATCGACGTCGGCGGAGGCAGCACCGAGATCGTCTGCGGCCGAGACGATCGCGCGATCGATGCGCGGAGCGTCGACGTCGGCTCGGTGCGCCTCTACGAGCGGCACCTCCGCTCGGAGCCGCCGCGACCGGACGAGCTCGCTGCGCTCGAGGCCGATGTCGATGCGGCGCTCGATCGCGCCGGGATCTCGATCACGGCGCCGCTCGTCGCGCTCGCCGGCACGGCGTGCACACTCGCCTCGATCGCGGGCGCGAGCACCGTGCACGGCGCGCGCATCGACGCGCGCGAGCTGCACGAGATCGCGATGCGGCTCGCGGCGATGACGATCGACGAACGTCGCGCGACGCCCGGCGTGCCCGCGGGCCGCGAGGACGTCATCGCCGCGGGCGCTCTGCTGCTCGACCGGATCGTGCGCCGCGCCGGCGCCGACGAGATCATCGTGTCGACCGGCGGCGTGCGCTGGGGCCTCGCGATCGAGATGCTCGAGCGGCCCTGACGGCCAGGCGGAACGCGTGCTAGCGTCCGCCCCCGATGGCGCAGCGCATCGTCGGCGTGATCGGGGGCAGCGGCCTCTACGACATGGAGGGGCTGGTCGAGCGGAGCGAGCACCGCGTCACGACGAGCTTCGGCGATCCGTCCGACGTCGTCGTCTCGGGCACACTGACGACGAGCGGCGGCGCGACGCGCTTCCTGTTCCTGCCGCGCCACGGCCGTGGCCACCGCATCCCGCCGCACCGCATCAACTACCGCGCGAACCTGCTCGCGCTGAAGCAGCTCGGCGCCGAGCAGGTCATCAGCGTCAGCGCGGTCGGCTCGATGCAGGAGGACATCCACCCCGGCGACGTGGTGCTCGTCGATCAATTCATCGACCGCACGAAGAGCCGTCCGAGCACGTTCTTCGACGACGACGGCGTGGTCGCGCACGTCGAGTTCGCCGATCCGATCGACGCCGCGCTCCAGGACGCGCTCTATCGCGCGGCCGTCGAGTCGGGCGCGCGCGCGCGCAAGGGCGGCACCTACGTGTGCATCGAGGGGCCGCAGTTCTCGACGCGCGCGGAGAGCGATCTCTATCGCAGCTGGGGCGCGACCGTGATCGGCATGACGAACCTCCCCGAGGCCCGCCTCGCGCGCGAGGCCGAGCTGCCGTACGCGACGATCGCGCTCGCGACCGACTACGACTGCTGGCGCCGCGAGGAAGCCGCCGTCACCGTCGACGCGGTGATCGCGGTCATGAAGAGGAACGTGGGGACGGCGCAGGCGATCCTCCGCAAGGTCGCGGAGCGCATCCCCGATCCCGCCGCGAGCCCCGCCTCCCGCGCGATGGAGCACGCGGTCATGACGGCGCCCGATCGGATCGGGCCCGAGGCCAGGAAGAAGTTGGCGGCCCTCATCGGCCGACATCTGTCGTAAAGCTCGATTCACCTTTGTCAGGTTCGAGCGCCGCGCGCGGTCCGAAGACTCGGGTCGCGCGCAGGCGCGTCGGGAGGAAGCAGTTCTCATGGTCGAAGTACGTGGAGCGTCGATGCTCGTGGTCGGGTCCGTCGCGCGCGACACCATTCACAACCACCTCGGCACGCACGAGTACGTGCTGGGCGGCTCGGCGACGTTCGCGGCCCTCGCGGGCTCGATGTTCGCGCCGGTGCGCCTCGTCGGCGTCGTCGGGCGCGACTTCCCCGACGACAAGGTGCAGCTGCTGCGCGATCGCGGGATCGACGTGCGCGGGCTCGAGGTCGTCGACGGCAAGACGTTCTTCTGGGAGGGGCGCTACAGCCCCGATCTGACGAGCCGCGAGTCGCTGAAGACCGAGCTCGGCGTGTTCGCGAGCTTCCACCCGAAGATCCCCGCCGACCAGCGGCAGACGCCGTACGTGATGCTCGGCAACATCGATCCGGAGCTGCAGGTCGAGGTGCTCGATCAGATCCGCGAGCCGAAGCTGGTGATCGCGGACACGATGAACTTCTGGATCTCGGGCAAGCCGGCCGAGCTCGCGAAGATGCTGAAGCGCATCGACCTCCTCGTCATCAACGAGGAGGAGTCGCGTCAGCTCGCGGGCGTGCACAACATCGCGAAGGCGGCGCGCGAGCTGCTCGCGATGGGGCCGCGCATCGTGGTGATCAAGCGCGGCGAGTACGGCGCGCTGCTCTTCGACGGCGAGTCGGTGTTCAGCGCGCCGGCCTATCCCGTCGAGGACGTGCTCGATCCGACGGGCGCGGGCGACACCTTCGCGGGCGGCCTGCTCGGGCATCTGGCGCAGCAGGATCGCGTCGACGCGACGACGCTGCGCCGCGCGGTGATCTACGGATCGGTGCTGGCGTCGTTCTGCGTCGAGGGCATCTCGGTGGATCGCCTGGTGCGCGTGACGCAGCCGGAGATCGCCGATCGCTACGGCGCGTTCGCGCGCCTCGCGCACTTCGCATCGGACTCGGAGATCGGCGCGCTCGCGTGAGTCTACAGCCGAGTGTCGGACAGGCTTCGAGCGGACGCGGTGGGAACAACGGGCGCGCGGCACGACGCGGCGCGCCCTCGGAAGGGGAACGGGAATGACGAGACTTTCGATCGGCTTGGCTTCTGTGGGAATGGCGAGCGCGCTCGCGATCGGCTGCGGCGGAGATCCCGCGCCGGCCGGCGTCGACGGCGGCAGTGGCGACGCGGGAGCGCCGAACTACTGCACGGTGACGACCGACGGCGGCGTCGCGGGCGAGGGTCCGTGTTGCTACCGCGATTCGCAGGCCGACGCGCTCGACGCGCCGGAGCTGCGCCTGCGCTACATCGACATCCTCGCGCCCGAGGGCTCGCCGCTGATGTCGCTGGTGCTGCTCAGCGTGCTCAACGACGCGCTCGCGCTCAACACGTTCGCGTGGCTGATCCGGGTCGAGGGCGCCGACGGCGACGGCCCGGTCAACGTCGTGACGGGCTTCGGACTGAACAACCCCGACGGCACGTACACGTTCCCGACCGGCACGACGGCCGATCCGCTCGACCTGCCCCGCTACGCGCCCGTGATGCTGGCGGGCACGCTCACCGGCGAGGTCGTGACGACCGACCGATTCGACGGATCGCTGACCGTCCCGGTGCTCAACACCGAGGGCACGGACGTCCAGCTCGAGCTCGTGCTCCGCAACATCCGCGTCACGCGCAGCGAGCTCAGCGCCGAACGCAGCTGCATCGGTGCCGCGGCCCCGCGCGGCCGGTATACGACGGCGGCCGAGCTCGACGGCTTCATCGAGGTCGAGTCCGCGCGCACCGGGATGGTCGTGTCGGGTCCCGTGATGACCACCGTCTGCGCTGCGATCGCCGGCGACCTCAGCGACGCGGCGTACTGCGATCAGCCGCAGAGCGCGTGGGCGACGCAGCCCGACTCGCTGTGCGACGCCGCGGGCTGCACGCGCAACGCCGAGGGCATGGAAGATCTCTGCGACACCGCGGGCGACTCCACCACCGGCCTGCCCGCCTGCAACGCCTGGCGCCTCGTCGCGGAGTTCGCCGCACACGGCGTCGAGATCACCGACTGACGAGAGCGAGCGCCCGACCGGGGGTCTCACGTCGACTCGTGCCGCGCAGGTACGAGCGGCGTGAGATCACCCGCGGTGCCCGAGGGAACCGTCATGCTCCGATCACTGCCATCGCGGACCACGGTCGCGGGCCTTTTCGCCGCCTCCGGATCGCGAACGACGGACGGGCACAACGAAGGGCCTCGAGCGGCCGACGCTGGGCGCATCATGAGTCGAGCTCCTGCGTGCGCCCTCGCCGCCGTCGCGATCCTCGCGTTCGCGCCTTCGCTCGCCGTTGCACAGACGCGCTGGGCCGTGCTCTCCGCCGCGAGCTCGCGCGACGAAGCGCCGCGTGCCCGCGACGTCGGCGAGCACGCGCTCGCCGCGCTCGAGGCGCAGGGCGAGGCGGTCACGGCGCGGGAGCGAGCCGCCTCGCGCATCGAGCGGGAGCTCTCACGATCGTTCGCGCCCGCGCCCGACGACCTCGCGGCCCGCGTCGCCGACGTGAGCGAGACCGTGCTGGCAGACATCGTCGCCGGGCGCACGGCGCGTGCGCGCGACGCCGGCGAGCCGATGCTCGACGCCGCCGAGGAGCACATCGTCGCCCTCGGCCGCATCGAGACCGCCGCGCGCGACGTCGCGAACCTCTGCCTCTTCCTGGTGCGCGCCGAGCTCCAAGATCGGCGCCCTGACCAAGCGCGCACCCTCCTCGAGCGCTGCGTCCGCAACCTGCCGCGCATCGACGCCGAGGGGCGCATGCACCCGCCCGAGATCGGCGAGATGCTCGAGGAGATTCGTCCCTCGTCCCGGCGCGCCGAGCAACAGGGCACGCTCTCGGTCCAGGGCGCCGCGGGCGAGCCCGACGGCTGTGCGGTTCGCGTGAACGGATCGCGCGTCGGCAGCACGCCGTGGGCGCGTGTCGCGCTGCCGGCAGGGGTCTACGGCGTGCAGGTCGAGTGCGACCCGGCGATCCCCGGCCGCGTCTTCGCCGCCAGCATCGAGCCTGGCGAGACCACCCGGCTCACCGTCATGGCTCGCCTGTCGCAGTCGCTCGAGACCCACGGCGGCGTCGCGCTCGTGTATGCGAGCCCCGCCGAGCTCGCTGCGCGCATCGCTGCCGACGTGGCGCAGCTCGGCAGCGTGCTGGGCGTCGAGCGCGTGCTCGTCGGCGTCGTCGACGCGGGCGCGGTGACGGTGCGAGCGTTCGAGATCGTGCCTGGCAGCTCGCTGGCGCGCCTCACCGGCTCCACGCCGGTCGCCGAGCCCTTCGATGCATCGAGCAGCCTCGAGGCCGTCCAGCGGGCGCGCTCCGGCCGACAGGCTCCCGGCGCGACCGTCGAGCCGCCCGTCG
>JALYRN010000524.1 GCA_030855295.1 Myxococcota bacterium
GCGCCGAGCGTTCACGATCCGCCGATCTCGGCGTTCATGATGCCGATCCTGCCGTTCACGATCAGGCGATCCTGGCGTTCACGATGCGGCGATCCCGGCGTTCACGATGGCGCGGCGCACGCACCGTGTACGGGAGTCGCCGGGCGTCGGGCATCGGCGTCTCGTGTGGGCGGTCGTTCGTGCAGGAAACGGGGCGATGCGTGCGACGGGTGCGCGGCTGCGAGTCAGCTGAGATGCGAGCGCTGGAACGCGAGCTGGTAGGCCGCGAACGTGTCCGCCGCGGGAGCGAGCACGGCGCGGAGGTGAGCGACGAGCTGGGCGTCGGGCGAGGTGCTCGCGATCTGCGGGGGCGGCGCGCGAGTCAGGAGCGCGGTGCGGATCGCCGGGCCGCTGCGCGCGAGCTGCGTCGCGATGCGGTGGCCAGTCCGGAGCGACATCGCCGAGACCTGCCGCCACGCGCGCGCCACCGGCACGCCGATCGCGAGCGCCGCGAGCAGGGCGAACGTCGTCGCTGCGCGCACGATCTTCCGCGGGATCACGGACGCGATCCAGATCGACGACGTGCGTCCGCAGCCGGTCCTGCGGTGACGGTTCGAGCAGAGCAGCCGCCGCCCCCGCGGCTCACGAGCGCTCGACCCCTCCGCGTAGCCGACGAGCCGTCCATGCCCGACGAGCATGCCGACGCGATGACAGTGCTCGCACGCGCGTTGCCGCGCCGAGGCGAGGGCATCGGCGAGCGCCGGCTCGTCCGACACGAACCACCGCCCGAGGGTACGAGCCGCGAGGAGGCGGCCGCAAAGTTCCGGTCCTCGACGACGGCGGACGCGACCGAGATCACGCTGCGAAGCGACGACCGGTGCGCGGCGTCAATCGCGACGCTGCCCCGCCCCGATCTACGCTGCGAGCCCGGCGTTCAACAGGTAGAGGAAGTAGAACGTCCCGCGCACCGCCGCGCGCATGTACGTGATGTCCCAGCACCAGATCTGGTTCGGCGCCTTCGCGATGAGCTCCTTCGGTCGCGACGCGCTCGGCGGACCCGCGCGACCGCGATGAGCGAGCTGATCGTTCTCGCGGAGCACGCGATAGAAGCTCGCCTCGCTCGCGATGTACTCGCCCCGATCAGCGAGCGTCGGAACGATCTGCTTCGGGCTCTTGTCGCGGAACTCGGGCGAGTTCGCGACCTCAAGGATCTTCTTCTTCGCGGCCTCGCTGAGCTGGTGCGGCGGCGCGTGACGCGGACCCGCACGCCGATCGGCGCAGCTCTCGTCCTTGCGCCAGCGCTCGAGCGTGCGGCCGCTGATGCCGATGACCTCGCACGCCTTCTCGATGCGCGCGCCAGACGCGACGGCCTCGTCGACGAGCGTGATCGTCACTCGTCGTTCTCCTTCTTCGTGTCGTCGTCCTCGTCCCCCCAGAGGTCCCGGACTTTTTTGGAGCACGAGCAGCGCGGCCGCTTTGGCGAGCGCCTTGTCCTTGCGACGGAGCTCCTTCTCGATCTCGCGCACGCGCCGCACCTCCTGCGAGCGCGCGTCCTTGCTCGACCGTGTCGTTCGACACGCCGACGCGCTCTGCGATCAGCACCACCGGCATCCCCACGGACAGCAAGACCTGGATCTCGTGGCGCTTGAGCAGCGGAAGCATCTCCTCTGCGTCGCATTCACCGCCGCCGCTCGTCGCCATCGTTCCGACCATCATCGCCGCGATCATCGCGATCATCATCACGTGCGCTCCTTCCTCCGAGGAGCCGCAGAATTTCCGGAACGGGACGCCGCAGAATTTCTGGAACCATCAAGGAGGACGCGGTTGATCTGCTGCTTGAGGTCGATGGTCTTCGCGCGGTTGCTGCGGACGCGGTGGCGAATGCGCGCGGGCGACGAGCGCGAGCGCCCCGCGGGGAGCACTGGCCGCGCCACGCTGATGTACGACCTGCCAGATTCGGCGAGATGCTCGCCAAATTCGGCGGACGCGTCGGTCACGTGAAGCGCGGGTGCGTACACGCTGAGGCGTTCGCCGCGTCGGTCGCGTGCCCGACACACGCCTGCGCGTCGGCTACGCTGCGTCGCCATGCACCCTGCGCTCACACGGTTCGAGGCGATCGATGTCCAGGCGAACGGGCTGCGCTTCCGCGTGCGCACCGCGGGGGAGGGGGATCGGCTCGCGCTCTTGCTCCACGGGTTTCCCGAGATGTGGTTCTCGTGGCGCGATCAGATGCCACTGCTCGCGAAGCTCGGGTATCGGGTGTGGGCGCCGGATCTCCGGGGGTACGGGGAGAGCGACAAGCCGCGTGGGGTCGGGGCGTACTCGATGGACACGCTCGTCGAGGACGTCGCGGCGCTGATCGATGCGGCGAAGGCGCGCGAGGTGCTGCTGATCGCGCACGACTGGGGCGGGGCGGTCGCGTGGGAGGTGGTCGGGCGGCGCGTGCGGAAGATCGATCGCTTCGTCGCGATGAACATCCCGCACCCGGCGATCTTCGCGAAGCACTTGCTGAAGCCGGGGCCGCAGCTGCTGCGCAGCTGGTACATGTTCGCGTTCCAGCTGCCGGGCATCGCGGAGTGGTACCTGCGGCGCGACGACTACCGCGCGATCAAGGGCGCGTTCCTGAGCATGGCGGTCGATCGACGGCGCTTCCCCGAGGACGTGCTGCAGGTCTATCGCGACGCCGCGGCGCAGCCCGGCGCGCTGACGGCGATGCTGTCGTGGTATCGCGCGGCGTTCCGGCATCCGCTCGCGGCGCGGCGCCGGCCCGAGCACATCGACACGCCGACGCTGATGATCTGGGGCGAAGAGGACAAGGCGCTCGGCAAGGAGCTGACGTTCGGCACCGAGGACTTCGTCCGCGACCTGACGATCCGCTACGTGCCCGACGCGTCGCACTGGATCCAGCAAGAGGCGCCGGAGACCGTCAACGCGATGCTCGAGGCCTGGCTCACGGGAGAGCGCGTGCCCGAGGCGTGGGAGATCGAACCCGAGCGCGCGAAGCGCGACTCGAGCGCCGAGGCGCGCTAGTTCGAGGCGAGCTGCGAGAGCGCGAGCATGCCGAGAAGGCGGCGGAGCTCGTCGGGCGTCAGGTGGGTGCCGAGCGCGAGGCGCGTTCCGTCGAGCGCGAAGCGCGCCTCCTCGAGCGGCCGGTTCATCCCGATCGCGCGCACCATCATCTGCCCCGAGTAGAACTGCACCTGCTGCCGCAGCCACGCGTGCGCGGCGCTCGCCTGCGCCTCGCTCTCGAACTCGGAGTGGATCGCGATCACCGCATCGCCCGCCGCGCTCTCGTCGACCTCGACCAGAGTGTGCTGCGGCGGCTCGGGGTAGCCCGCGCGCGCGGGCGGCGGCACGTCGAGCACGATCGTCGCGATCTCGGCGGCGCGCATCGCGGCGAGCTGCGGCTCGATCGCGGCGGTCGAGCGCGCCGGCCTGCGCGCCGCGTGATCGCGCGCGACCGCGGCGATGCGCTCGAGATCGTCGTCGGGCGCGAGCACGAGCTCGTTCGGCGCGGTGATCACCAGCGAGTACGAGACGCTGCTGCGCGGCATCGGCCACGGCACCGCCGGCAGCCCGAAGACCTCGCGCCACTCGGGCGCCGCGCCCCGATCGATCGCCATCGCGAGGATGCGCTGCCGCACCTCGGCCTCGGTGCGCGGATGACGGATGACGACCACCCGTCGATCCGTGTAGAGCGCGTCGCCGCCGACGAGCATCGCGTCGAAGTCCTGCACCGGATCGATCCCCGAGGTGCCGGCGAGCCGCTGCCACGTCTCGGTCGCGCGGATCGCCGACGAGATGTCGGACGCGATCGGCGAGCGTCGCACGCGCGCCATGTCGAGGCGCGCGACCACCTTCGTGCCCTGGGGCAGGAAGCTCAGCGGGGGCCCGCTCGGTGCGGCCGCGATGGCCGTCGCCTCGCCGCCGCTCGTCTCGGCCGCGCTCGGCTCGGCCTCGCCTGCGCCTCCGCCTCCGCACCCGACCGCGACCGCGAACCAAAGCACCGACCACGACCGCGACCAGCGAGCGCTCTGCATCGCGAGAAGTTAGCTCACGCCGACCGCGCGGACGAGCGCACCTCCTCCGACGGAGGGGTGCTCTCCGCCATCGGAAGAGGTCGCGAGCCCGACGTCTCCGCGTCCGCTGGCGCCTCGTCGACGGTGCGCACGTGCACGTAGACGTCCATGCCGAGCGCGTCGCCGGGGGAGCCGATCCACGTGCCGGTGATCGGCGCGAGCGAGTCGGCGCCGCGCCCCACGCCGATGCGCACCAGGTGCGCGTTGCCGATCCGCCCGTGCGTCGGATCGATCTCCACCCAGCCCGGACCGGGCAGGTACACCTGCGCCCACGCGTGTGTCGCGCCGCCGTGGATCGGCGCCTCGAGCACGTCGCGCGTGGGGTCGTAGAGGTAGCCGGACACGAAGCGCGCGGCGAGACCGAGGCTGCGGCACGCCTCGATCGCGAGCAGCGCGAAGTCGCGGCACGCGCCGACGCCGCGCGAGAGCGTCTCGATCGGCAGCTGCGTGCCTTCCGCGTCGCGCGGCTCCCAGCGCAGCTCTTCGTGGATCGCACCGACGATGCGCTCGATCGCGCCGAGCGTCGGCGTCGCTCCGTCGCGGCGCACGAAGCGGCGCGCCCACGCGTCGACCGCGCCCTGAGGGTCGCGGTGCTGTCGCTCGATCGCGCGCGCGAGGTCGGGCAGCTCGCACGGGTCGTAGGCGATCGGGAGGATCTCGGCGGACGGAGCGAGCGGCGCCGGCGGTCCGTCGATGCCGTGGTGATCGATGTCGAGCGTGCTCTCGATCACGAGCTCGCGCGCGCGCGCCGAGAACGTCGCGTGCGCGACGACGTTGCCGAGCGCGTCCTCGGTCCAGCGCAGCGTCGCGTCAGGGCTCGTCGAGAGCGACGCGCCGAGCACCCGGAGGTGATGGGCCGCTGGCCGCAGCAGCAGCCGGTGCGGTCCGAACGAGACCGCTCGCGCGTATCGATACGACGTCCTGTGCTCGACGCGGAAGCGGGTCATGGAGAGCGCACCTCGAGCTGTCGTCCAGGGGCAGATCGCGTGCCGCCTCGAGGTCCCCGTCGACCGCCTCGACGCCGCATCCCCCGCGCGGACCTCCGCGGCGCCGTGCCTCGCGCGGCGGCGCGCCCGGGGCGCGACGACAC
>JALYRN010000525.1 GCA_030855295.1 Myxococcota bacterium
GCTCGCGGCTGTCGGCGCCGGCGCGGGCGCGCACGTGGATCGCGAGGACGGTCGCGGCCAGGAGCGATGCATCGGCGCGCGCGCTCGGACGGCCGCGCAAGCAGAGCGTGAAGAAGCGCTCGAGCGCCTCGAGCCGCTCGGTGACCAGCGACTGCGTCAGCGCGTCGAGGCTCGGATGCTCGACCGCCGAGTGGACGAGCAGGCAGCCCTTCGGCTCGCGCTTGGGATCGACGATCACGCGCAGCCACGCGCGGATCGCGTCGGGCCCCGGCGCACCGGGCTGCGGCTGGGTCGCGAGGTAGCGCTCGAGCGCGCGGCGGAAGCACGCCTCCTTGTTGCCGAACGCCGCATAGAAGCTGCCGGGCTGGATGCCCATCGCGTCGCACAGATCACGCACCGACGTCGCGAAGAAGCCGCGCTCCCAGAAGAGCCGCACGGCCGCATCGAGGGCCGCGTCCGGGTCGAAGTCTCGGGGTCGCGCCACGTGAACGTCCTAGCAGGCTCCCGTGGGCCGAGTGGATTCTCGCATATTCCGACGCGACAATTCGCAGAAGCTTGCTTCCGCGCGCCCGAAGCGGTAATCCACGGGCCTCAGAGAGGCGCATGATCTCCTATCAGCTCGGGCACCTCAAGGCTCTCGAGGCCGAGGCGGTGTACATCCTTCGTGAGATGGCCGCCGAGCGCGAGCGGCCGGTCCTGCTGTTCTCCGGCGGCAAGGACTCGATCGTGCTGTTGCGGCTCGCCGAGAAGGCGTTTCGTCCGGCGCGGTTCCCGTTCCCGATCATGCACGTCGACACCGGGCACAATTTCCCGGAGGCGATCGAGTTCCGCGATCGGCGCGTGAAGGAGCTCGGCGAGCGGCTGATCGTCGCGAGCGTCGAGGAGTCGATCCGCAAGGGACGCGTCGTCGAGGAGAAGGGGCCGCGCGCCTCGCGCAATCGTCTGCAGACGACGGCGCTGCTCGACGCGATCGAGGAGCACCAGTTCGATGCCGCGATCGGCGGCGCGCGCCGCGACGAGGAGCGAGCGCGCGCGAAGGAGCGGATCTTCAGCCACCGCGACGAGTTCGGGCAGTGGGATCCGAAGAACCAGCGGCCCGAGCTCTGGGGCCTCTACAACACGCGCCTGAAGAAGGGCGAGCACTTCCGGGTCTTCCCGATCTCGAACTGGACCGAGCTCGACGTGTGGGCGTATCTCCGCGAGGAGGAGCTCGAGATCCCGAGCATCTACTACTCGCACGAGCGCGAGGTCTTCGAGCGCGACGGGATGCTCTACTCGCGCGCGCCGTTCACGGAGCTGCTGCCGGGCGAGAAGTTCTTCCGCGAGATCGTTCGCTTCCGGACGGTCGGCGACATGAGCTGCACCGGCGCCGTGCGCAGCACCGCGGTCACGATCGAGCAGGTGATCGAGGAGGTCGCGGCGTCGCGCGTGACCGAGCGAGGCGCGACGCGCGCCGACGATCGTTTCACCGAGGCCGCGATGGAGGATCGGAAGAAGGAAGGGTACTTCTGAGATGGCCGAGGCCCAGATCCCGCGCGACGTCGTGGCGATGGAGGAAGGCGCGGATCTCCTGCGCTTCTCGACGGCGGGCAGCGTCGACGACGGCAAGAGCACGCTGATCGGGCGGCTGCTCTACGACACGAAGTCGATCTTCGAAGATCAGATGGCGCACGTCGAGGACGTCAGCCGTCGCCGCGGCGACGAGTACACGAACCTCGCGCTGCTGACCGATGGCCTGCGCGCCGAGCGCGAGCAGGGGATCACGATCGACGTCGCGTACCGCTACTTCGCGACGCCGCGGCGGAAATTCATCATCGCGGACACGCCCGGGCACATCCAGTACACGCGCAACATGGTGACCGGCTCGAGCACCGCGAACCTCGCGATCGTGCTGGTCGATGCGCGCAAGGGTCTGGTCGAGCAGTCGCGGCGGCACTCGTTCCTCGCGTCGCTGCTGCGCATCCCGCACATCGTGTTCGCGGTGAACAAGATGGACCTCGTCGACTGGGACGAGTCGGCGTTCCGGCGGATCGAGTCGGAGTTCCGCAACTTCGCGAGCAAGCTCGACGTGCAGGACATCGCGTTCATCCCGATGAGCGCGCTCGAGGGCGACAACGTCGTCACGCGCAGCGAGAAGATGCCGTGGTACCAGGGCTCGCCGCTGCTGCATCACCTCGAGACGGTGCACATCGCCTCCGATCGCAATTTGATCGACGTGCGCTTCCCGGTGCAGTGGGTGATCCGGCCGCAGAGCGCGGAGCACCCCGACTACCGCGGCTACGGCGGGCAGGTCGCGGGCGGGATCCTGAAGGCGGGCGACGAGGTGATGGTGCTGCCGAGCGGCTTCACCTCGCGGATCAAGCGCATCGACACGTTCGACGGGCCGGTCGACGAGGCGTTCGCGCCGATGAGCGTGACGGTGCACCTCGAGGACGAGATCGACGTCTCGCGCGGCGACATGATCTGTCGCCCGGCGAACAAGCCGGTCGCGGGCCAGGACCTCGACGCGATGATCTGCTGGATGAGCGATCGGCCGCTCCAGCCCAAGGCGCGCCTCGCGCTCAAGCACACGACGCGCTTCGTGCGCGCGATGGTGACGAACCTCCAGTACAAGCTCGACGTCAACACGCTGCACCGCGACGAGAGCGTGACGGAGCTCGGCCTGAACGACATCGGGCGCGTGCAGCTGCGCACCACGGCGCCGATCTTCTACGACGAGTACCGCCGCAACCGCGCGACGGGCTCGTTCATCCTCGTCGACGAGAACACGAACGCCACCGTCGCGGCCGGCATGCTCCTGCCCGAGCCGCGCTGAGTCGACTACAGGAGTGCTCGCCCCGGAGGGCGCGTACGGAAGCGCCCGGAGCGGGCGAGCCGATTTTTGGACAGCCTTTGAGTCTACAGGAGTGCTCGCCCCGGAGGGCGCGTACGGGAGCGCGCCCGGCGCGCGTACGGAAGCGCCCGGAGCGGGCGAGCCGATTTTTGGACAGCCTTTGAGTCCACAGGAGTGCTCGCCCCGGCGCTCCGGAGGGGCGCGGACCCGGCGCGGTGTCAGTCGGCGAGGCGCTCGGCGAGGGCGTCTCGCACCGACCGCGCCGCGTGTGCGTCGGCGAGCTCGACCATGCGCATGCGGCAGCCGTCGCGACGGCGCGCCGTGACCCAGTGCACGAGCCCGAGATCGCCGCGGGGCTCGTGCTCGATCTCGAAGCCCGCCAGCTCCGCGCGCGCCACCCCCCAGGGCCGTGCGCTCGCCAGCGGGAGCGGTCCGTGCGTGACGCGCAGCCCTTCGTCGCCGACGGCGATGCGCGTCCGATTCACGGCGTGCGCGAGCCCTTCCCAGCCGAGCAGCATCGTCAGTGCGACCCAGCCGAGCAGGACGCCGACGAGGAGGAACGAAGACCGCGGATCCTCGCCCGACGCGCGCAACGCGAGCGCGCTGAGGGCGACGCCGATGCCGAGCCACGGGATCAGCGCCGGCATCGCGTGCCACGGCGTGCCCGTCGACCACCGGCGCTCGAGCACGAGCGTCTCGCCGCGCGCCACGTCCCGATAGCCGGTGGGCGGCGCAGGCTCCCTCGCGAGCGTGAGGTCGGGCGGCAGAGACAGTCGGAGCGAGGCGTCCACCTTCGAGCATCTAGGCCCGCACCGCGTGAGTGTCAGACGAAGGTGCCGCGCGGGATCGCGCCTGCGCGGTACGCTGCGAGTCCGATGACGAGGTTCCGATGACGAGCTCACTCCAGCGGATCGCAGGCCGCGTGCTGATCGCAGGGATCCCGGCGCGCGCGCTGCCCGCGCCGCTCGCCGTGCTCGCGCGGGCCGGCGCGCTCGGCGGGATCATCTTGTTCAAGCGCAACCTCGGGAGCCTCGCCGAGAACGCAGCGACGATCGCTGCGCTCCACGACGCGTGGGCCGAGGGCGACGTGCCGCTGATCGCGATCGATCAGGAGGGAGGGCGCGTGGCGCGGCTCGGCGCGCCGCTGCTGGCGCTGCCTCCGATGCGCGTGCTCGGGACGATCGACGATCCCGACCTCACGCGACGCGCGGCGCGCGTGCTCGGCGTGCAGCTGCGCGCGCTCGGCATCGGCGTCGACTTCGCGCCGGTGCTCGACGTCGACACCAACCCCGACAACCCGGTGATCGGCGATCGCGCGTTCGGCCGCGACCCCGATACCGTGATCCGGCACGCGCTCGCGTTCGCCGACGGGCTCGCGGAAGCGGGGGTGATCGCGTGCGGCAAGCACTTCCCCGGGCACGGTGACACGGATCTCGACAGCCACCTCGCGCTGCCGCGCATCGCGCACGATCGCGCGCGTCTCGATGCGGTCGAGCTCGCGCCGTTCCGCGCCGCGCGGTCGCGCTTGCCGACGATCATGACGGCGCACGTGATCTTCGATGCGATCGACGCGAGCGTGCCGGCGACGCTCTCGCGGGCGGTGATCGAGGGCGTGCTGCGCAAGGAGCTCGGGTACGACGGACTGATCGTCAGCGACGATCTCGAGATGAAGGCGGTCGCCGACCGCTGGGGCATCGCGGGCTCGGCGGTGCTCGCGATCGAGGCAGGCTGCGATGCGTTGCTCGTGTGCAGCGACACCGCGCGCGTGGTCGAGGCGCACGCGGCGTTGGTCGCTCGCGCCGAGCAGGACGGGGCGTTCGCCGCGCGCTTGATGGAGGCGGCAGCGCGCGTCGACGCGCTGCCGCGGGTCGGACGCCCGCTCGACGACGTCGAGGCTTCGATCGCGGCCGCCGGCGGCGCCGCGATCGAGGCGGAGATCGCCTCGCGCGCCAGGAGCGGGCGAGCCGAGTCATAGACAGCCGACGAGACGCCGACACGCTGAGCGGCACATCGGCATGCGCGGCGACGTACAATCGGGCGCGCATGATCGCGAGCTCGCCGATCTCCTCCGCGACTGGCGGAACGCCCTTCGTCGGGCGGGCTTGCGAGCTCTCGGACCTCGAGGCGCTGCTCGCGCGCGGCGAGCGCATCGTGACGATCACGGGCCTGGGCGGGATCGGGAAGAGCCGCTTGATGGCGGAGCTCGTGCGGCGCATCGCGGAGGGCGCGACGCGCCTCGGTGAGCTCGACGTGCTCCTCTGCGAGCTCGGCGACGCCGCGACGAACGAGGCGCTGGTCGACGCGGTGG
>JALYRN010000043.1 GCA_030855295.1 Myxococcota bacterium
GCGAGGACGTCGCCGCGATGCTCGCGGGCGCTGCGGCGCTGCGGCGCGAGCACGGCTCGCTCGGGGCGGCGTTCGCGCTCTTCCTCGCGCGACGCGATCGATCGGGGCTCGCGCCGGACGACGCCTTCGTCGAAGCGCTCGCCGATCTCGCCGACGCGCTGCGCGGTCGCGATCCCTCGCGCGGCCTCAAGCACCTCGTCCCCGATCCGCGCGCGGGCAGCGCGTGCAAGCGCCTGCTGCTCTGGCTGCGCTGGATGGTCCGGCCCGCCGACGGCGTCGATCTCGGCCTCTGGGCGATCGATCCCGGGCGTCTGGTGATCCCGGTCGACACCCACGTGCACCGCATCGCGCAGAACCTCGGGCTCACGCGCCGGCGCGACGCTTCGATGCGCACCGCGGCGGAGATCACCGCCGCGCTGCGCACCTTCGATCCGCACGATCCCGTGCGCTACGACTTCGCGATCTGCCACCTCGGCGTCAGCCGGGAGTGCCCGAGCCGGCGCGATCCCGAGCGCTGTGCGCGCTGCGTGCTCCAGGACGCGTGTCGCCACTGGCGCGGCTCGACGACGTGATCGAGGTCAGTCAGGTCGGGCTGAGGTATCCCTCGTAGCTCTCGAGCGCGCGCGCGCGGCGGGCGCGTGACGTCGCGCGGCGGCGCAGCATCGTCGCCGCGAGGCCGCCCGCGACGATCAGGCCGGCGATCGACGCGACGCCGCGCACGCTGCGCGCTCGGTGCTCCATCACGTCGACCCGATCGGCGACCAGCAGCAGCATCCAGTGCCGCGTCCAGTGCGCCGGATAGCCGTACGCCAGCTTCCGCATCGCGCCCGAGAGCGCCTTCGGCGGCTGCGCGGTGCCGTAGACCGGCGGCATCGTGTCGTTCGCGCGATCCTGCAGCACCCGCACGTACGACTGCTGTCGCTCGGGCTCGATCGCGCCGGGCGCCATCCGCGGCTCCGTCTCCCGCGGGATGCCCGGGCGCTTCGACGGGTCCGCGTCCGCGCCGTGCCCGATGATGTGGCTCGTGTCGATCATCTGGTCCTCCTCGATCCGGTCCATCAGGCGCTCGCGTGGGGGGTGAGGACGCACTTCACGCAGCCGTCCTGCTTCTGCGCGAAGGTGTGATAGGCCTCGGGCGCGTCCTCGAGGCTGAAGCGGTGCGTGATGATGCCCTTCGCATCCACACGGCCCGAGCGGATGTGCTCGAGCAGGTGGTCCATGTACCGCTTCACGTTGCACTGGTTCATGCGGATCGTGAGGCCCTTGTTCATCGCGCTGCCGATGTCGATCAGGTTCCACGGCGGGCCGTAGACACCGACGATCGAGACGCGCCCGTTCCTGCGCGCCGCCTGCAGGCACCAGTTGAGAGCCGTCGCCGCGCCCGCCTCTCCCTTGAGGCCGAGGCCGACGACGCGCTGCATCAGCGAGCCTTCCGCCTCGAGGCCGACCGCGTCGATGCACGCGTCGGCGCCGCGCCCCTCGGTCATCTCCTGGATCGCCGCGACGACGTCCATCTCCTTGAAGTTCAGGGTCTCGACCTGCGCGTACCGCTCGGCGAACTCGAGCCGGTACGGCACGTGGTCGACGCCGATCACGCGGCCTGCGCCCATCAGCCACGCGCTCTTCATCGCGAAGAGGCCGACCGGGCCGCACCCGAACACCACGACGGTGTCGCCAGGCGAGATCTCCGCCATCTCCGCGCCCTGGTAGCCGGTCGGGAAGATGTCGGTGAGGAAGAGGACCTCCTCCTCGCTCATGTCGTCGGGGATCTGCATCGGACCGACGTTCGCGAACGGCACGCGCACGTACTCGGCCTGTCCACCGTCGTAGCCGCCGGTCGTGTGCGAGTAGCCGAACACGCCGCACGCGACGTCGTTCGACGGATTCGAATTCTCGCAGTTCGCGAAGAGCCCGCGCTGGCAGTAGAAGCACGTGCCGCACGAGATCGGGAAGGGCACGATGACGCGGTCGCCCACCTTCACGTTGCTGACGCCCGGGCCGACCTCCTCGACGACGCCGGCGAACTCGTGGCCGAACGTGCAGCCCACGCGCGTGTCCGGGATCAGCCCGTGCAGCAGGTGCAGATCCGATCCGCAGATCGCGCTGTGCGTCACCTTCAGCACGGCATCGAGCGGATGCTCGATCCGCGGATCCGGCTTGTTCACCACGCTGACCCGGTACGGGCCGTCATAGCTCAACGCGCGCATCTCCACTCCAATCCTTGTTCGTGCCGCGAAGTCCTTACTCGGGGACGTGGGACCCGGGGCGCGGGCGGCAAGCGCGAAACCGCCGCGCGCCCGCAACCACCGGAATTCCTTGACCTCGCGGGTCGGATGCCGTGCGATCGCCGCGCTTGCGCGAGCCGAGCCCCAGCACGCCACCTGGCGAGCGACCGAGCCGCACGTCGCTGATCGATCTCGCGATCGTCGAGGTGCAGAAGCCGGTCGCGAGCGGGCGCGCGTGGGCGCGCAACCTCGGTCCGACCGGAGCCCTCGTCGCCGCGCTCGTGATCGTCGTCGTCGACTTCGGCTTCGCGATCCAGGCCTGGGCGTCGGTGCCGCTGACGGTGCTCGAGACGCTGCTCGCGATCCCGTGGATGCGGCTGGTGCTGCGGAGCGAGCCCGGAGAGCGCCGCCCGAGCGGATGGATCGCGCGGGCGCGCGCGCTGCTCGCGCACTTCGTCAACATCGGGCTGCTCGCGTTCGCGCTCTTCGAGAAGTGGCACCTGCTCGTGCAGGCGATGCGCGCCGAGTCGGTGGAGGCGTTCGTCCCCGGCTACCGATCGTTCGCGGTCGTCGCACTGGTGGTCGCGGCGATCGGCGTGCTCGGGCGCGGCCACCGCGCGCAGCGGTTCCTCGCGGACGCCGCCGATCACCCGGCGCGGCTGATGGTGCTCTCGTTCGGCATCGCCGCGTTCGTCGGCGGCTTCCTGCTCTCGCTGCCCGAGGCGGTCAGCCACGTGCGCCACGTGTCGTTCCTCGACGGCCTCTTCACCGCCGTGAGCGCCGTCTGCGTCACCGGCCTCGCGGTCAACGACGTGCCGGGGACGTACTCGTTCTTCGGCGAGCTCGTGATCCTCGTGCTCGCGCAGATCGGCGGCCTGGGCATCATGGTGCTCTCGGCGTCCTTCGCGGTGCTCGCGGGCCGCAAGCTGCGCGTCAAGCAGAGCGCGGTGCTGGTCGAGATGATCGACGCCGGCTCGCTCGCGGCGCTCCGCCGCACGCTGCTGAGGATCCTCGGGTACACGCTCCTGTTCGAGGCGATCGGCGCCGGTCTGCTCTACGTCTTCGCCGGCTTCCATCCCGAGATCATGCTCGGCCCCGACGACGCCCATCCGATCGCGGGCGCGGGCGATCGCGCGTGGTGGGCGGTGTTCCACGCGATCAGCGCGTTCTGCAACGCGGGCTTCTCGCTCAGCCACGGGGGGCTCACGGGCTTCGCGTCGAGCTGGCCGATCTGCATCACGATCTCGGTGCTGATCCTGATCGGTGGCATCGGCTTCCCGGTGATCGACGAGCTGCGCGGTCAGCTCTGGGAGCGCGTGCGCCGGCGCCGCGCCGAGCGGCTCTCGCTGCACGCGCGCGTCGCCCTCGCGACCAGCGCCGGGCTCGTCGGCGTCGTCGCGATCGTGGTGCTCGTGCTCGAGTGGAGCCGCTCGATGGCGGACCTGCCGTGGCACGCGCGCGTGCTCGCGGCGCTGTTCCAGTCGATCACGATGCGCACGGCGGGCTTCAACACGATCGACTTCGGCGCGATGCACGCCGCCACGCTCGCGCTGGCGTGCGTCGTGATGTTCATCGGCGCCTCGCCGGGCTCGACCGGCGGCGGCATCAAGACGACGACGTTCGCCGCGACCTTCGCCGAGTTCCGCGCGGAGCTGAGGGGCGACCCGGCGGCCCGTCTCTTCGATCGCCAGCTCCCCGACGGCGTGGTGCGGCGCGCGATGGGCGTCTCGTTCCTCAGCCTCTTCCTGGTGGCCGCGCTGACGTTCGCGCTGCTGCTGACCGACGATCACGAGCCGATGGCCGCGCTCTTCGAGGTCGTCAGCGCGTTCTCGACGTGCGGGCTCTCGACCGGCATCACCGCGGAGCTGAGCCCTGCGGGCAAGCTCGTGATCATGGTCGCGATGTTCGTCGGCCGGATCGGTCCGCTGACGCTCGCGCTCGCGATGGCCTCCGAGGCCCGCCGCGCCCCCGTGCAGCTCGCCTCCGAGCGCGTGATGATCGGCTGAATCGGCAGGAGTGTATGAAAGCCAAGAAGGTTCTGGTGATCGGGCTCGGCCGCTTCGGGAGCTCGCTGCTCGAGACGCTCTGGCAGGCGCGCGCCGAGGTGATCGCGGTCGACAGCGATCCCGAGCAGGTCGAGGAGGCGAAGGACCGCACGAGCGCGGCGTTCGTCGGCGACGCCACCGACCCGCGCGTGCTCGCGTCGATCGGCGCCGACCACGTCGACACCGCGGTCGTCACCTTCGGCGAGGACTTCGAGGCCACCGTCCTCTGCGTCGCGACGCTCCGGAAGATGGGCGTGAAGGACGTCATCGCGCGCGCCGCATCGGTGCGCCAGGTCGAGGTGCTCACGATGATCGGCGCCACCCGCGTCGTGCAGCTCGAGCACGAGATGGGCCACCGCGTCGCCGCCGACATGGTGATGCCGGTCGCCAGCGACCTCCTCGACTTCGCCCACGGCGTGCGCGTCGTCCCGTGGGTCGCCGAAGGCAAGCTGGTCGGCAAGACCCTCGCGAGCTCCGACCTGCGCCGCAAGTGGGAGATCCACGTCCTCGGCGTCCGCCCCAAGGGCGGCGTCGGCTCCAAGCTCGAGGTCCCCGGCCCCGACTACGAGATCGCCGCCGGCGACACCCTCCTGCTCGCCGGCGCCGAACAAGCCATCAGCCGCCTGGTCCGCGACAGCGAGTGAGATCGTGAGCGACCCCTGAAGAGCGCGCGAGGACACCATCGCACGTGCTTCGAGGGCTGCGATGAAGGAGATCCCCGCGCGGGATTCACGCGCGAAGAAATGCGTCAGCTGAACAGAAGCCTGCGTCGAGCGCGTCAGTTCGAGAGTGCCAGTCGCGACTGGTGCTCATGCGGATGTTCGGGGCGATACCGGCGGTGGTCGAAGCGTTGGAGTCGGAGCTCGCTGAGCTGTCGGCGCATCTCGAGGCGGCGACGCATCGGCAGCTCTCGCTGATTCGTGAGCTCGAGCCGACCGGCATCTGGGCGCTCCACGGCGCGCGTTCGTTCGCCGGGTGGCTGAGCTGGCGCATCGGGCTCGCGCCCGGGGCGGCGCGCGAGAAGATCCGGGTCGCGCGCGCGCTGGGCAAGCTCGGCGCGATCGACGAGGCGTTCCGCGCGGCGCGGCTGTCGTACTCGAAGGTGCGCGCGCTGACGCGCGTCGCCGACGCATCGAACGAGGCCGCGCTGCTCGACATGGCGCTGCACGCGACGGCGGCGCACCTCGAGATCATCTGTCGCGGGATCCGGCGCGTGGTGCGGGACGAGCGCGGCGAGGTGATCGACAGCCACGAGCAGCCCGAGCGCTGGGTGCGTGAGCGCAGCACGGACGACGGGATGGTCCGCATCGAGGCGCAGCTCCATCCCGACGAGGCGGCGCTGGTGTGGAGCGCGATCGAGCTCGGGCGTGGGCTGGGAGGCGAGGGCGTCCCGATCGATCGCGCGGACGCGCTGGTGCGCATCGCGGACGCGTTCGTCGCAAGCGAACGGAGCGGCACGCAGGAGCAGCATCGGTGCGGTGCGGAGCGAGCGCAGGTCGTGGTGCATCTGCAGCCGGACGTTCTCGATGGTGCTTCCGGCGCGCTCGCGGCGACGCTCGACGACGGAGCGCGCGTTCCCGCGGAGACGTTTCGTCGGGTGTCGTGCGACGCGACGCTGCTCGGGATCCGCACCGACGAGGCCGGGAACGTGGTCGAGCTCGGATCGAGAACGCGCGTGGTCAGCGGCGCGCGACGGCGCGCGCTGCAGCTTCGAGATCGTTCCTGTCGCTTCCCGTCGTGCACGAACCACGCGTGGCTCGACGCGCATCACCTCGAGCACTGGGCGCACGGCGGGGCGACCACGATGAGCAATCTCGTGCTGCTCTGTCCGGCGCACCATCGGCTCGTGCACGAGGGCGGCTTCTCGATCGTCCGCTCGGATGCGAGCGGCTTCGAGGTGCGGAGACCCGACGGCGTGCTCGTGCCCTGTCTGCCCGCGGACCAGCCGAGCGCTTCTGCCGAGACGCTCCGCCTCATCACCAGCGCACGGCTCGTCTCCGCGGGAACGTCGATCGGCGACGAGACGCTCCTGCCGCACTGGAACGGCCGCGCACCGGATGTCTCGGCGTGCGTCGCTGCGGGCCTGCCACGCGGGTGACCCGCCGGTAGGGCGCCATTCAGCGAGCCGATTTTTCAGACAGGCGCTCAGTCGATGACGAGGTGCTCGACGAGCATCTGGTCGAGCGGGTCGTGCTCTTGCTCGATCGCGGCGCCCGGGCGGATCTGATCGCCCTCGATGCGGACGATCTGGTGATCGTGGAGGGCGGCGAGGGCGTTCTCGAGCTTCTGGCGGGAGATGCTCTCGCGGAGGGTGATCTGGCCGGCGAGCCAGCGGCGCTGGCCCAGGGCGAGAGCGCTCTTGAGCCACTCCTTGCGCGTCAGGGCGGCGTTCTCGCGCTCGCGCAGCGAGGCGATGCTGATCAGGGCGAGGCGGTAGCTCTCGAAGTAGGTGCGCAGCATCTCGGCGTAGCGCGCGACCGGGGCTCCGCTGGCGCCGCCGCCGCGGCGGACGTGCGTGTCGCTCTGCTCGACCTCGCCCGACTCGCGCATCGATGCCAGCGCGTCTTCGAAGATCTCTTCGAAGTCGGCGTCGGCGCGGTACATGAACTCGAGCTTGAAGAGGCGCGACAGGCGCCTGACGCGCTCGCGCAGGATCTCGAGCTCGGCCTCGCCACCGAGGGCGAGGAGCGCCGATGCGATCAGCGCGCTCGGCACGAAGAAGTGGAGCACCGTGTTCTTGTGGTACTCGAGCGCCATCCGGCGCTCCTCCGGGACCTGGTAGATCGGCTCGCCCGGCGCGTCGCCCTTCTTGCGCTCGCTGCCGGCGTCGACCGTCACGAGGAGCTTCGCGTCCTCGAAGAGACGCAGCGCCTCGTCGAGCGTCTCGGGACGGAACTGGCCCTCGTCGTCGATCACGGGCTTCGCGATGCGCGCGCCCAGCCGCTCGAGCGTCGTCAGCAGCGCCTGCGCCTGACGCAGCAGATGATCGTGCGTGATGCCGCGACGCCGGTTCGCCAGCAGCGTGCTCGCCGCGAGCGCAGCGGGCGTGACGACGGTCGCGCGGTTGATCTCGTACGTCACGCGGTGCGCGATCCGCTGCACCAGCGCGCGCCGCTGCGGCGGCGAGAACGACTGCGAAGACGCGCTCGCCTCTCCGTCCACTGCCGCGCCGCGCGCGCGGTCGTTCTTCCCCGCGAGCGCCGTCGCCTCGTCGACGATCCCGCGGAACGACATCAGCTCGCCGAACTGCAGGTAGAGCCGCCCGTACTTGCTGCGCAGCACTTTGTTCGCCGCGAAGAGCCCGCCGATGCTCTCGGGCTGCTTCTCGCCGCCCGCCTGCTCGTGCGCGTACGAGCTCGCCTCGATGATGCGCTCGTAGCCGATCGACACCGGCACGAACGTGATCTCGCGATCCCGCAGCTGCAGCGCCGCATCGACCACCATCGACAAGATGCCGAGCTTCGGCGGCAGCAGCTTGCCGGTCCGCGATCGCCCGCCCTCGATGAAGAGCTCGAGGCTCCAGCCCTCGACCAGGATCTTCCTGATGTACGCGTCGACCAGCTGCGGATAGAGCTTCTTGCCCTTGAAGCTCCGCTTGATGAAGAACGCGCCCGAGCGACGCAGCAGCACGCCGAGCGGCCAGAACGAGAGGTTGTCGCCCGCGGCGATCAGCGGCGGCGCGAGGCCGTTCACGTAGAGCACGTCGCTCAGCATCAGATAGTCGACGTGGCTCTTGTGCGAGGGCAGCAGCACCAGCGGCCCGCGCCGCGCCGCCTCGCGCACGCGCTCGAGCCCCTCGAGATCGACCACCAGCCCGTCGTAGATGCGGTTCCACAGGAAGCGGTCGACGAACCGATGGAACAGCTCGATCCAGTTGGTGTCCGGCGCCGCGCAGAGCTTCTCGAGATCGCGCCGCGCGTCCTGCTCGAGCTCCGCGATCGTGTGCTTGCCGTCCTTGGCCGCCGCCTCGATGTTCCGCCGCACGCGCGGGCTGCGCATCAGCTCGGACACGATGCGCGTCGAGGTCTTCTTCGCCGGCCCGAGCACGAGCGTGCGCTCGCGCTCGATGCGCCGCAGCAGCGCGTAGCGGATCGCGTCCGCCGCCTGCGCGTCGGTCATGTCCTGGTGCTCTTCGAGGAATGCACCGACATCGAACGGCTCGCCGCTCCGCAGCAGCGCGTTCTTGTAGTTGAACAAGAACTGCAGGAAGACGCGGATGCGCCCCGGCCACTCCGCGGGCCCGAACAGCAGATCGATCCAGCTGCGCTTCGTGCTCGCGGGCCGCTTGGTCCACACGAAGGTCTGCGGCACCAGCACGATCGGCTTGTCGATGCGCCGCTGCATCTCGACCAGCGTGCGGATCAGATCGACGTCGAGGACGTCGCCCTTGCGCCCGCGCGCCGCCATGCGCGGTGGGCGCCGCAGGAAGAGCAGCGAGCTGTGCCCCTCGCGGATCGTGTCCTCGAGCGCGCGATCGTCGGGGATCTGCCGGCGCAGCCGCATGCGCCGCGAGCCCCGACCGAAGGGCTCGAACAAGGACATCCCGACGTCGTTCGTGAAGCGCAGCAGCGGCAGCCCGTGCTTCTTCGTCAGGTAGTCGAGCGACAGGAAGTCGAGGAACGACAGCGACCGCGCGACGTACACGACGAGCCCGCGCGCGGCTTGCTCGCGCACCGTGCGCTCCCAGCCCTCGTCGACCCGCAGGTGCCGGAAGAAGCGGTCGTACAGCCATCGCCAGAGGCGGCTCGGTTGGTAGACGACCGGGCGGTACCTATCCTCGGGCCGTGCGAGGCTGCTCGCGTTCGGTGCGCCGGCGGAAGCGTGCGCTGGGGAGCTCGAAGAAGAGGGGCGCGCGAGGGCGGAAGGCGGCGGCTGGCTCATGTCCCCGTCGCCGACGTTAGCATGCGGTCACGAGAGGGGAGGGCGAGGCGGATGTCGAGCAATCGAGTGCATCGGACGGCGTGGATCTTGGCGATCGCGATCGCGGCGTGGGGCTGCGGCGGAGGCCGCGCCGAGTGCCCCGAGACGACCGCGAGCGCGCCCGCACCGACCCACGCGATGGGTCCGCTCGCGGGCTACGCGTTCCTCGCGGGCACCTGGGTGGCCGAGGGCGACGACGGCGCGCGCATCGAGGAGACGTGGACGGTGCCGCGCGGCACGGTGATGCCGGGCGCCTCCCACACCGAGGGCGCCGACGGGAACACGCGGAGCTGGGAGAGCCTGCGGATCGAGCGGCACGGCGACGTCGTGCGGTACGTCGCGTTCCCGATGGGCGCGGAGATGGAGACCGCCTTCTCCGCGGTCGAGCTCCAGCCGAACCTGGCGGTCTTCGAGAACGCGCAGCACGACTATCCGCAGCGCATCACGTACGCGCTCGAGCGGCCCGGCGTGCTGCGCGCGACGGTGTCGGACATGCAGGGCGCGAACCAGAGGAGCTGGGTGCTGCGGCAGGAGCTGCGCTGAATCGAGCCGTCGCTTGACAGCGTTCGGTGCCCCCGCTAAACCACGCCTCCCTTTCCGGCCCATTCCGGCGTTTTCCTTGCCTTTCCCTTCGGAAAGCGGGAGCCGCTCGTCGGGCCGCGCAGCACAGGATTTTTCGAGATGCAGACCCACAGCGCGAATCCGGCGGAAGTCCAGCGCCGTTGGTTCGTGGTCGACGCCGAAGGCCAGGCCCTCGGTCGTGTCGCCTCGCGGATCGCCAGCATCCTCCGGGGCAAGCACACGCCGCTCTACACGCCGCACGTCGACACGGGCGACTTCGTGGTCGTGATCAACGCCGAGAAGGTCAAGCTGACCGGCGCGAAGCTCGACAACAAGTTCTACTACAAGCACTCGGGCATCCCCGGCGGCTTCCGCGCGGAGCCCTACCGCAAGCTGCTCGACCGCAAGCCCGAGTTCCTGATCGAGAAGGCCGTCAAGGGCATGCTCCCGAAGACGCCGCTCGGCCGGAAGATGCACACGAAGCTCAAGGTGTACGCCGGCGCGACGCACCCGCACACCGCGCAGCGCCCCGAGGCGCTCAAGTTCTGATACTGCTGACGATCTGATTCCGAGGACGAAGAAGAGAACATGCCCCAGGCGGTCATTCACGGTCGGCAGTACGGCACGGGCAAGCGCAAGCGCGCGATCGCTCGCTGCTTCCTCAAGGCCGGCAGCGGCGTCATCACGGTCAACGGGCGCACGCTCGAGGACTATTTCCCCCGCGAGACGTCGCAGATGATCGCGCGCCAGGCGTTCGAGGTCATCGAGAAGATGAACGCGTTCGACGTCACCGCGACCGTCAACGGCGGCGGCGTCGCCGCGCAGGCCGAGGCCGTGCGGCACGGCATCTCGCGCGCGCTCCTCAACGTCGACATCGGCCTGCGCCCGACGCTGAAGGCAGCCGGCCTCCTCACCCGCGACGCGCGTGAGAAGGAGCGCAAGAAGCCCGGTCAGCCCGGCGCCCGCAAGAAGTTCCAGTTCAGCAAGCGCTGAGCGACCGAGCCCGAAGAGCTCCGAGAAGCCGCGATGTCCCGAGAGGACGTCGCGGCTTCGTGCGTCTGTCGCGGGTAGGGAGCGCAGCTGTCGCGGGTAGGGAGCGCAGCTTTCGCGGGTCGGGAGCGGCGCCATCGAGGCGCGCGCGGTATAGGTCGCGGCGATGACGACGAGCGTGCGGGTCGCGATCGTGGGCGCGACGGGATACACGGGCGCCGAGCTCGCGCGCCTCTTGGTGGGCCACGCGCGCGCGCAGATCGTGTCGCTGGTCGGCCAGAGCAAGGCCGGCCAGCCGATCGAGGCAGTGCTGCCGTCGCTCGCCGGGATCGTGCGCGGGCAGATCGAGTCGTTCGACGCCGCGCGGATCGCCGAGCGCGCGGACGCGGTGTTCTGCGGCCTGCCGCACGGCGCGTCGGCGCCGATCGTGAAGGAGCTGCGCGCGCGCGGGCTCGTCGTGCTCGATCTGAGCGCCGACTTCCGCCTGCGCGATCTCGCGACGCACGAGCAGTGGTACGGCGCCCATGCCGCGCCCGAGCTGATGGCGAGCGCGGTCTACGGCCTTCCCGAGCTCTATCGCGAGGCGATCCGCGGCGCCGATCTGATCGCGGTGCCCGGCTGCTATCCGACCGCGACGATCCTCCCGATCGCGCCGCTGCTCGCGAAGGATCTGATCGAGGACGGCCCGATGATCGTCGACGCGAAGAGCGGCGTCTCGGGCGCCGGCCGCGCGCCCTCCGAGCGCACCCACTTCGCCGAGACCACCGAGGGCTTCCGCGCCTACAAGATCGCCGGCGGGCACCGCCACACACCGGAGATCGAGCAGGAGCTCGCGCGGCTCGCGAAGCGCGACGTGCGCGTGACCTTCACGCCGCACCTGGTGCCGATGACGCGCGGCATCCTCTCGACGACGTACCTGCGCCCCCGGCCGGGCGTCGACGCGGCGCGCTGCACCGCGGAGGCGCGCGCGTTCTACGAGGGCTCGCCGAGCGTGTTCGTGCACGACGCGGGCGTCTGCCCGGACACGCTCTGGGTGCGCGGCTCGAACCGCGCGCACCTCGCGTATGCGCTCGACGAGCGAACCGGGCTCTTGATCGTGCAGGGCGCGATCGACAACCTCGGCAAGGGCGCGGCGGGCCAGGCCGTGCAGTGCATGAACCTGCGCTTCGGCCTCGCCGAGGACGACGGCCTCGCGATGCCGGCGAGCTGGCCGTAGACGTGAAGATCCTCCACTTCAGCGACATCCACGTCGATGTCTCTCCGCGGCTCGTGCCGTTCCGCGACTGGCTCGGCAAGCGCTTGGTCGGCGGCGCGAACCACCTCTTCCGACGCGGCAAGCACTTCCGCCGCACGCGCGAGAAGCTCGCCGCGCTCGGGCGCTTCGCCGACGAGCACGCGGTCGATCTCGCGATCTGCACCGGCGACTACACGATCCTCGGCACCGAGGTCGAGCTCGCCGCCGCGCGCGAGGCGATCGAGCCGATCACGAAGCGCCCCTTCGGCTACGTCACGGTCCCCGGCAACCACGACGTCTATCTCCACGACAGCATCCGCGAGAAGCGCTTCGACAAGTACTTCGGTGAGTTCTTGCGGAACGATCTGCCGGAGCTCGCGAGCCCCGACGGCTGGCCCCTGATCCGTCTGATCGGCGACGACGTCGCGGTCGTCGCGGTGCGGAGCGCCCGACCGAACCCCCGGATCTGGCGATCGAGCGGGCTCGTCGAGCCCGGCGAGCTCCGCGCGCTCGAGACGATCGTGCGCGACCCGCGGGTGCGCGATCGCTTCGTCGTGATCGCGACCCACTACGCGCTGCGCCGTCCCGACGGCTCTCCCGATCGCGCCGCGCACGGCCTCGAGAACGCCGACGCGATGCTCCGCGTGATCGCGGATCTGCCGCGCGCGTGCGTGCTGCACGGCCACATCCACCAGCGCTTCCGGCTCCGCCTGCCGAACTTCCGTCCGACGATCCTCGGCGGCGGGAGCGCGACCCACGACGGCGAAGAGGGCTTCTGGATGCTCGACATCGATCGCGACGGCGGGATGGCGACACCCGGCTGGTTCGATGGCAAGAGCTACCGCCTCGACACCCCCGCCGCGGCGCCGCTGCCCTGACCCGACTGCTCCGCTTTCTTGCGTCGGCGGTGGCGCCCCGCGAGGATGTGGTCGGAGGACGCACATGCTGCACCCGATCGAGATCGTTCCCTCGCACCGCGCCACGCTCCGCCGCGGCGTTCGCCTCGGATGCGAGCTCACGACCAACCTCCACGGGCCGCGGCTCGAGACGCTGGTGGACCTGTCGGCCCACGGCGCGCGCGTCGTCACCGACATCCCGCTGGCATGCGGCGAGCACGTGCTGATCGGCTTCGCGCCCGAGGGGCTCGGCCGTCGCGTCGAGACGATCGCGCGCGTCGCGCACGTCGATCGAGAGCCGATCGCGAAGCCCTCGATCGGCCTCGAGTTCGAGCCGCTCGATCCCGCGCTGCGCCACGACATCTCCGCGCGGCTGCGCAACGTGCCGCCGCCGCTCCCGACGCGTCGCTCGAAGCCGCGCACCGAGCTGGTGTGGCTCGACGTCCTCGTCACGTGGGAAGAGGATCTCGGCGATCGCGTCAACACGTTCGAGGTCAGCGACACGCTCGCCGCGATCGACGACGGCGACCTCGTGATCGAGACCCTCGCCCCCTTCGTCACCGGCAGCCGCGGCGAGTACCGCTGGCTGCATTGATTGATACCGGCTTCAGGAACCATCGAGGGCGGCAGCCTGCGGGGGCACGCCCCGACCGCGACGAGAACCGCGGACCGACGAGAAGGCGCTCTCGACGCGATCGCCGCGATCGAACGGGGCCCCGGCCTCGACGCCGCGTTCAGGATCGCGCGGCCCGAACCATCGAGGGCGGCAGCCTGCGGGGGCACGACCCGACCGCAAAGAGAACCGCGGACCGACGAGAAGGCGCTCTCGACGCGCTCGCCGCGATCGAACGGGGGCCCCCGCCAGAAACTCAGTCGAGGACGCTGATGTCGTCCTGCAGGTACGCGACCGTGCGCACGAGCGCGACGACTCGCTCGCGCTGATCGAGCGTCAGCTCCGAGAAGCGCACGCCCATGCCGGGGTTCGGGTTGTCGCCGTTCATGCGCAGGGGGTTGATCCACACGACCATCCCGGGCAGCTCGAACGGCGTTCCGTCTTCGGTCGCGAAGCGCAGCGTGAGCTCGGTGCCGATCGAGAGCGGCGACTCCGAGTGGATGAAGATCCCCATCTCGCTGATGTTCGTGATGTACGCGAACAGGAACGTCTCGCCGCTGCGGATGTCCACGTGGAGCGACGTGTCGTAGCGCTCGTACGATCGACGGTTCGCGCCACCGCTCTCGATCGCGTCGACGCCCTCGTCCTTCTTGCCCCCGTCGCTCACCACGCGCGGTCTAGCCGACCGACGCCGTGAGATCAACGCATGGTGATCGCCGGCCGGGTCACCGCACGATCAGCGTGCCGGCGCGCGCGCGGTTCACTTCGTCGTGCGGTCCGCTCACGACCTCGAGTCGGTTCTCACCCGAGTAGAAGCCGATGAAGAACGTGTACGCGCCCGGCGGGAAGTTCGCGGGCACGCGCATCGTCTGTCGATCGACGACGATGTCGCCCTCGTCCCAGAGACGCACGGGATAGTGGCCCTCGACCGCCTCGTGATCGCCGTTGAGGCGCTGCCCCTGACCGTCGACGTGCAGGAAGATCTGGTAGCTGCCCGGGATCGGCGCGGTCACGCGCCAGTACCACGTCACCGTGAACTGCTGACCGGGGCCGACCGTCCGGCCGCCGGGCAGATCGAGATCGTAGCCGACGAGCTCGACGCGATGATCGAAGTCGGCGCCGACGTGGTGCTGCACGGCCGGCACCTCGTCGAGGATCGCGTTGGCGAGATAGTTCTGGCTCTCCGCGCCCTCGATCGGCCGGTTGGTCGCGAGCAGCACGCGCGTGCTCGACGTGTCCGCGACGAACAGATGGCGATCCGCGCGCTGCCGATACGCGCGGTCGAGCTGCGCGAGATCGTCGGCGCGGAACGCGAGCCACACGCGCTCGTCGGAGTCGATCAAGAAGTCGAGCGCCTCGCTCTGCTCGGTCAGCTCGCGGACCTCGCCCTGCGCGTAGTACGCCGCAGCGCGCCCGCCGACGCGGTACTCGCCGAGCGGCTCGCCCTCCGCCGCGAGCCGGTTGTACGCGTCGTACACCTCGCGCGGCGAGAAGTGCGAGCTCATCGTCGGCTGGAACCGGAAGCTCGTGTACCCGCCGATCACGACGCCGACCGCGAGCATCGGCACGAGCGCCCACTGCCCGAGCGCCGAGAACCCGAAGCGCGTCCCGCGCCCGAGCGCGATCACGATCACGATCGCCGGCACCACGAACGCGAGGTAGCGTCCGATGCGCACCGCGAGGCTCGAGACCGCCTCGACTCCGAGGATGCCGTTCGTGATCGCGAGCGCCGTCGCGAGCACGCCGACGATCGCGAGCACCGCCGCGACCCGGCCCAGCACCGTGCGCGACACGTCGTTCTTCTGCATCGCCCGCGCGACGCCGACGCCGATCAGCGCGAGCCACGCGAGGCCCGCGGTCCCGCCCGCGATCGCCGCCATCAGCTGGAGCGCCGCGTACGGCCGTTCGTCGCCGAAGACGAAGCACTCGACGCCGAACAACGTGCACGTCGTGACCACCAGCGCGAGCACGACCATCCACGCGCGGAACCCGCCGCCGCGTTCCCACTGGGACGCCAGCAGCCGCCGCGGCCAGCCGACGAGCAGCCCTCCGACCAGCACGCGCGCGCGCCCGAAGCGATCCGCCCAGCGCGCGCCCTCGAGCTTCACGTCCTGCCGCAGCGTGTCGAAGCGCTCGTCGCGATCGACCGAGAGCCCGAGCACCGCGAGCACGCCGAAGAGCGCGAGGAGCACCACCCATCCGCTCGAGCGCGGGAAGTCGTCCGGCAGCGTCAGGTCGCTCAGCCCGAGCCCCGACGCGGGCACCGCGGGATAGCCGCGGAAGTCACGCAGCAGCAGCACCGAGAGCAGCAGCGCGACCACGCCGGCCGCCCACGACCCGCGCCCCGAGCGCTCGACGTCGCGCAGCAGCAGCGCCACCGACCCCGCGAGCGCGACCACCGGCAGGAACGTCGCGCTCCCGAAGCGCGACACGAACACCGTCTGCGCGCAGAACCCGAACACCGCCCAGAGCGCGAGCCCGAGCCGCAGCGACGGCTCCTCCGCGAAGATCGCCGGCGTCTGCGGCTCGGCCTCGCTGCGGCCCGAGAGCGCACGACCGATCGCGATCGGCAGCAGCGCGCTCCACGGCGCGAACGAGTGGAAGACCTGCTCGAGCACGACCTCGAACGTCGGCGGGTTGCCGCCGCGCGGCGTGCCTCCGATCCAGGCGGTGTACGTGTCGGCATTCGCCGCGACGACCCGCGCGACCTGCAGGCCGAGCAGCGCCGTCGCGATCGCGATGCCCCACGCGACGAACGCGCGCGCACGGTCCCCGCGCAGTCGCTCGGCCGAGAGCTCGCCGCGCGCGACGATCACCGCCGCGACGGCGCCGAGCGGCGGCAGCACGCCCATCAAGAA
>JALYRN010000526.1 GCA_030855295.1 Myxococcota bacterium
GCCCAGCGGCGCGACGATCGAGCTCGGCGAGCGCGGCGACGTCGGTGCTGCGCCGATGGAGATCGCCGGGATCGAGCCCGGCACGTACTTCGTCCGGCTGCGCGCCGAGGGACACGTCGACTGGGAGCGCTCGATCGACATCCGTGCGGGCGAGCGCGCGCACGTCGTCGCGACGCTCGCCGCGCTCGAGCCCGAGCGCGAGGACGATGCGCCGTCGATCGCGAGCGCGTCGGCGGATCGGCCGCGGCGCGAGCGCGAGCGGGCGCGGCCTCCGGGCCGGCTGTCGATCAACTCGCGGCCGTGGTCGAAGGTCTACGTCGGCAGCCGGCTGCTCGGCACCACGCCGATCGGCGACGTCGAGGTGCAGTCGGGCTCGGTGCGGCTGCGCTTCGTCGATCGCGACGGCGCGCAGCACGTGCGCACGATCACCGTGCCGCCCGAGGGCCACGCGCGCGAGTACTTCGACCTGCGCGAGGACGCGGAGTAGCCGGCGCGATCGTCCCGCGTGCGATTGTCCCGTCCGGAGCGCGTGAGGCGATCGCGGTCTCGGCGACGCGCACCACGAAGTCCGCGTACTCGCGGAGATCGGCGTGCGGCCCTGCGCTCGGGAACACGACCTTCTGCTCGAGGTACGAGAGCCCGATCGCGTTGATCACCATGCGGCTCAGGAACTGCGCCTCGCGCGCGTCGATCTGATCCTGCTCGACGTAGTGCCGGAGCATCTCCTGCAGCACGTGCTCGAAGGTGTCGACGAACATCGCGCGGAGGCGCTCCGCGTAGATCGGCTGCTCCATCGAGAGGTTGAACACGAAGCGCACGAACACCGGCCAGTCGGTGCGCCCGTAGAGCTCGTGCACGATCGTCGCGAGCGTGCGCGGCAGCTCCTCGATGCGATCCGGCAGCGCGAGCCCTGGCGGCACGCTGTACATCCCGCCGACGCCGAAGGTCAGGATGATCTGATCGACCATCTCCTCCTTGCTGCGGAAGTAGTGATAGAGGCTCGGCTGCTGGATCCCCACCCGTCGCGCGAGCTCTCGCAGGCTCGCGCCTGCGTACCCGCGCTCCGCGATCAGCCGCAGCGCCTCACGAAGCACCTCGCGGTGGCGCTCGCCGAAGTCCTCCCCGCCCCAGCGGCGCTCATCGGCGGTGCGCGGCATCGCGGCGTTCTATCACGCCGCCCGCGACATGCCGTGCGTCTCCCGCGGAGCCGCCGTCGCGGCGCGTGCCTCCTCGCGCGAGCGGTACGGCGTCTCGCGCGCGCACCCGGGGCACGTCTCCGGCATCGTCGCGAGCCAGTGCAGCGGCCCCAGCGCGAACCCGTACAACGCCATGAACGGCAGCGCGAACATGATGAACGGCCCGATCAGGCTCGACGCGATCACCATCCCCACCATCCCCACTCCCGCCACCGCCAGCCCGACCGCGAACGCCATCCCATTCCCCGGCCGCCCCGGCGTCACCCGCCGATCGCAGTGCCGACAGAAGTGCGTCCCCATCCCCTGCTCCGCCATCGCCCACCTCCCTATCGATCGATAGGTTACTGGGCCCACTCCCCCGCCAGAACAAGGGGACAGGATCGCGCTCGTAAGTCGTTGATCTCCAACGGAGCTCTGCCGATACCCGCGCAAACTGTCGCTCGTGATACCTCCGCCGCCCCCACCGTGTGGCCCTTCGCGCGCGCGGGCGGCTACCCTCGGCGCGTGACCCGCGCGATCCCTCTCTTCGAGCTCTCGCATCGCGAGGCGCGCGCGCTGCTCGCGCGCGGCGTGCGCGTGTGGCTGCCGGTGAACCCGGTCGAGTACCACGGGCCCCACCTGTCGCTTCACAACGACCGGCTCATCTCGCTCGGGCTCGCGCGCGAGGTGCACGAGCTGCTCGCCGCCGGTCGCGACGAGCCGTTCGTCGTCGCGGCGGACCTCGAGGTCGGCGTCGATCCCACGCCCGGCCCCGGCACCCGCCACGTGCCGTTCGCGCAGGTGCGCGAGCTCGTCCTGGAGTCGTGCCGCGCGCTCCACGCGCTCGGTGCGCGGTCGGTCATCGCGATCACCTGGCACGGCGCGCCGATGCACTCGCTCGCGATCGAGCCGGGCCTCGCCTGGCTGCGCGAGCACGGCGCGCGCGCGCTCAACCCGTTCAACGAAGCCTTCCGCGAGCTCTGCCGCCTCGATGCCCGCCGCTTCGCGCGCGCCTTCGATCACATCGAGGACGCCACCGACCGCGAGCACATGATCGAGTCGCTGCGCTACGACTTCCACGCCGGCTTCTTCGAGACCTCGATGGCGCTGCACTACGCGCCCGCATCCGTCTCCGCCCACCGCGACGTCCCGCCCTGCCTTCCGATCCCCCCGGACCCGAATCTCCAGCGCGCCTCCCGCGTCGCGCGCGCGATCGGCCGCATCGAGCTCGCCGACGAGCTCGCGATGATCGCGATGGCGCTCGGCTGGCAATCGCTCTCGCCCTTCCCCGGCTACACCGCGCAGCCCCACCTCGCGCGCGCCGAGAGCGGCGCCGTCTTCGCCGCCGAGATCGCGAGCGGCTACGCCGAGATCATCTCCGACGTCCTCGCCGGCCGCCGCGACGCGCCCGCCCCGCCCATGCGCTGGATCGCGACCCTCACCGCGAACGGCCGCCTCGCCCCGAAGGTGAAGAGCGCCGCCCTCCACGCGCAGTGAGCGACTCCGCCGAGACCACGCACGCCCCAGGTGCGCTTTGCCCGTGTTGGCCTCAGAGTGAAGGCGTGGCCCACCGCGACGAACGAGAAGCAACCCGCGCTCGCGCCGACGCCGCCGCGCGCGACCTCGAAGACGCACAGCGAGAGCTCGACCGGCTCGCCCCCGAGAAGGCGCGGCTCGAGCGCGAGAACGAAGCGCTGCGCTCCAAGCTCGTGCACCTCAGTCCGGAGGACGCGCCGCCGCTCCATCCGCTGATGCGCAAGCCCGCGCGCGCGAACATCGTCACGAACTCGATCGCGCTCGGCGTGCTGACGACCCTCCTGATGGCCGGCCTCGCGCTCGCGAGCCTGATCACCAACGGAATGGTCGCGCCGGTGAGGTCGGAGCCGGTGTCGGCGGCAGCTGTCTCCGCGGATGAGCCGACCGCGGCTCCCCTTCGCGTGGAGTAGGCCGAGCGCTCTCCGGTCGGCGACCGATCAGGAGTCGTCTGGCCCGGCAGGGTTGCGGCGCGCGCTCGTTGATCGACCCTCGGTCGCGCGATGCGGCAGCGTCGTGCACGCGCCGGGATCGATCTCGAACGACTCGAAGTCGTGGAACGACCCCGCCCGCTCGAACGAAGCGCGAGCGGCCGCGGCGCGGCCGACGGCGCGCGGCGCCTGCGCGCTCACGACGCTCGGAAGCGCCACCGAGACGATCACCAGCGCTGCGATCCAGGCCGTCGGCACGTCGATGAGTATGCCCGCTTGCGGCAGGCGCGATCCAGAGCGCCAGCAGGCGCGATCACGTTCCGTTCCGCTCGTCTCGTCGGTCGTTCAGTCGCCGAGGAGGTACGCGAAGATCAGCGGGGCGACGATCGTCGCGTCGCTCTGGATCATGAACTTGGGCGTGCCGACCTCGAGCTTGCCCCAGGTGATCTTCTCGTTCGGCACCGCGCCCGAGTAGCCACCGTAGCTCGTCACCGCGTCGCTGATCTGCGCGAAGTAGCCCCAGAACGGCAGATCCTCCATCGACAGATCTTGAATCATCGCGGGCACCGCGCAGATCGCGAAGTCGCCCGCGATGCCGCCGCCGATCTGGAAGAAGCCGACGCTCGGCGCGTCGAGCTTCGCGGGCCCGTCGCCCGCCTTCTTCTTCGCCGCTTCGTAGCCGCTGGCATCCATGTACCAGCGCATCAGGTGCTCCATCTGCTCGGTGCCGGTCTTCACGCAGTTGTGATGCGCGACGTCGCCGCGCCACACCGCCGCCGCGAACATGTTGCCGGTCGTCGAGTCCTCCCAGCCGGGCGAGTAGACGGGGATGCCCATCTCCTTGGCGGCGAGCATCCACGAGTCTTCCTGCGGGATCTGGTAGTGCCCCGCGAGCGACGGATCTCCGAGCACGTCGAAGAGGAACTCGCTCTCCATCTTGCGCTCGCCGGTCTCGGCCGCCTTCTTCCAGCGCGCGATCAGGCGCTCCTCGAGGTGACGCATGATCGTCTCGGGGATGCAGGTGTCGGTGACGCGGTTGTAGCCCTGGTCGTAGAGCGCCTGCTCGTCCTCGGCGCGCAGCCCGCGGTAGTCCGGGATGATCTTGTAGTCGTTGGCCGCCAGCAGGTTGAACACGTCCTCTTCGAGGTTCGCGCCGGTGCAGCTGATCGCGTGCACGTAGCCCTTGCGGATCAGCCGGCCGAGGATGCGTCCGATCCGCGCGGTGCTCATCGCGCCCGCGAGCGTGACGATCATCTTGCCGCCCGACTGGATGTGCTTCTCGTACGCACGCGCGGCGTCGAGCACCTCGCGGCTGTTGAAGTGCAGGTAGTGACGCTCCATGAACTCGCGCACGCTCGTCATCACCAGGACTCCATCGGGAAGGGGCCAGAAAACAGGGCGCGGAGGATAGCGCGCCCTCGTCGTCCGTCGACCTCGCCCCGGCTGGAATTCAGAGCCCGCGCACCGCGACCGGGCGGCCGCTCCAGGTGCGCGTACCGTCTCCGAGCTGCATCGTCGCGCCCTCGCCCCAGCACGCGACCTCGCCGCCCGCGCGAATCGCGCACGTGTGCGACGCGCCCGCCGCGATCGCGACGGCGTCGTCGACCTCGACCACGCCGACCGGCACGTCGCTGCAGTCGAACACCGTGCGGTGCGCCTCGCAGATCGCGCCCGGATGATCACCGACGCCATCGCCGAGCTGCCCCGAGCCGTTGGCGCCCCAGCACGCGATCGTTCCGTCTTCGCGCAGCGCGCACGTGTGCTCCGCGCCGACCGCGAGCTGCGTCACATCATCGAGGCCCGAAACACCATGCAGCGCCGAAACATGGTCGAGCGCCGCAACCAGCTCCGGCGCGCGCCCGATCTCGCGATCGCCGCGGCCGAGCGCACCGCCGACTCCCTCGCCCCAGCACCGCACGCGTCCATCGTCGAGCAGCGCGCAGGCGTGCCAGACGCCGAGCCCGAGCTGCACGACGCGCCGCCCCTCGAGCC
>JALYRN010000527.1 GCA_030855295.1 Myxococcota bacterium
CCGCTCGAGCGCTCGCGCATAGGCGCGGCGAGCCGCCGGAGCGGGAGCGGGCGGCAGCTCCGTCATTCCGAGCGTGATCGCCGGCGCCGGGGCGGTTGCCGGCGGGGAGCTCCGCGCCAGGGGCGTGCCCGCCGGCATCACGGGCGGAGCGGTGACCGTCGAGGTCGGGGGCGCACTGGGCGCTGGCGGATCGCCGCCGCTGCCGCAGGCCGCGATCAAGAGCGCCGCCGCGCCCCAAGCGTGAGGGCGACCGCAGGAGCTTCGCAGGAAGATCGGCAAGCGAGTCGCTGCGGACCGTAGCCCGAACGGAAGCGGGTCGGAACCCGGCGCACGCTGACGAGGTCTCGGCCCGTTCGATGAAAGAATCGGTGCGGCGGTGCAGCGCGTCGCCGCGGCCGATCGAATCGTAGGAGGTCGCGATGTCATCTCACTCGGTGAGGCGGTGGCTGTCGCGCGCGCGCAACTCGAGGCCGTACACCGCACGCAGCTGATCGATGCGCTTCCGCGTCTCGCTCGAGAACGCCGGCTTGCCCTCGAGCGCGTGGAGGACGATGCCCTCGAGCAGATCTCCGAGCGAGATGTCGTGGTACTCGGCCAGCGCCTTGAGCACCTTCACCAGCCGCTTCTCCATGCGCACGCCGGTCTGGATCCGCTCGATGCGCGGCGCGGGCGTGTCGCGGGTGCGGCGGCCGCTCATGCCGCCACCAGGATGCGGGTGCGACCGTCGAGCAGATCGGGATTGTGCGCGAGGAACGCGGCGAACGAGGTGTGCTCACCTCGGCGCGCCGCGATGATCGCGACCCAGCCCCAGGTCAGCGCGGCGTCGTAGCGAGGCGCGTGCTCGGAGGGCCCGCGCTGTCGCGCGTGGGCGGCGAGCAGGGCACGCAGGAGACCCTCGGTCCTCCGGACGGCCTCGTCGAGCGCGTGCTCCCCGAGGATCGTCCACGCGACGCGGAGGTGACCTCGGTGATCGAGCGGAACCGGAGCTCCGGCGGCGATCTTCCGCTCCAGCGACGCGAGCCACTCGGTGTCGTCTTGGTCCATGGTGATTGATGTACCACGGTAACGACGGCGCGACGACCGGCACGTGGCGCCCCCGAGGAGCCGCTCGTCCGCGCGCACGCTCACCCGCGCGTCGCGAGCTCGATGAGAACGCGCGCGGACTCCCGCGGGCAGCGCTGCAGGACGAGGTGCGCGCACGCGAAGCGGTGCACCTCGAGGCGCGGCACCAGCGCGCGCAGCTCGTCGAGACCGCCGCGGCGCAGGAGCGCGTCGCTCGATGCCGCGAGATACGAGACGGGCACCTGCACACGTGCGAGCTCGTCCGAGACGTCGACGTCCAGCGCATCTCTCACGCGCGCGGCGAGCACGCCGGGGCGCACCGAGCCCACCGCTGCGGCGCACGCGGCGATCAACGACGCCGAGGCGCCGGGCCCGGTGAGGAGGTGACGGACGGCGGCGCCCGGCGGAGGAAGCGCGAACGCGAGCGGCAGCAGCGGTCGCAGCCGCGCGATCCACGGGGCGACCGGGCGGCGATGGAACGAGGCCACGAGCACCAGCGCGCGCAGCCCCACCGGATGTGCCGCGGCGAGTCGGATCGCGAGCGGCCCGGAGAACGACTCGCCCACCAGCACGAACGGACGACCGACCGGCAGCGCCGCGCGCGCGATCGACAGCAGCGCGTCGTACCCGAGTCGACGATCGACGGGATAGCGCACGACGATCGGCGCGATGCTCGGCGGCAGCTCGGCGAGCAGCGGCGCGAACAGCTCGCCCGTTCCGTCGAGACCAGGCAGCAGCACGAGAGACGCCGGCGTCACCGCACGATCCTGAGGTCGTTCTACCGCCACTGGTGCGCGCGCTCGGTCCGCGTCCAGCCTCAGGCCGGCGAGGGGACGAAGAGCTCGGCGTGGCGTGCGGTCGCATCCGCGCGATCGATCGCTGCGATCCTCTGCCCGGCGGCGTGGAGCGAGGCGCCGACGAGGGCACCGATGCCGCACGGGATCGCGAGGAAGAAGAGCGTGGCGGGGGCCAGCTCCGGCGACTCGAAGAGCACGCAGAGCGTGAAGCCGACGAGCACCGCGGCGTGGTGCCACCACGCGAACGCGGCAGCCTTCCGCGCCGTCGCCGCGGCGAGCGGGTGATGCCGCGCGACCTGCGCGCCGGCCACGAACAGCGCGATCGCGTGTGCGAACCCGCTCAGCACGACCGCGGTGATCACCAGCAGCGTGGGGAACGCCGCGCCCGCGCGCTCGCTGACGAGCAGCAAGAGCACCCCGCCTGCCGGAGCCAGCAAGAACATCGTCACCGCGCCCCACGTGCACGACGCGATCGCCGAGACCGACACGCTGAGCGGGACCTCGCGCGGCACGGGCATCCCCACCTCGCCGGATCGGTATGCGCCCTCACCCTGCGCGATCGGCACGCGGCGGGTGCCCCATCGATCGCGCGCGGTGACGACGGCGGCGGCCGCGATCAGCGCTGGGATCACCACGAGGCCGAGAATGACGAGTCCCATGAGACCTCCCCCGCCCGAGCTCGGGCGCGTTCGATGGTGGAACGCTGGGGTCGCCGCTCTCTTCCGCCCACCCGCGATCGAGCCGCTCCTCGCGGCAACTCGCGAGCCCACGATCGATCGATGGGCCGGAGCGCCCTGGGCGGGCATCAGTGATGCTGACGCGCCGGCCCGCCGCGATGCCGAGCGCGCCGCCGCGGGGGCGATGGTGGAACGCGAGAGGCTCGCGTCGCACCGGGCGCGTGTGCGGCGTTCACGGCTGAGAAGGCGGTGTCGAAGGCTCGCGGCGCACGACGCACGCGTGGGTCGCTGCGTCGCACGCCGCGACGCTGTCCATGCAGGGATAGGCGAAGCACGGATGCGGGCAGCCGGGACCCGCGGGGAGCGCGGTGTGGGTTGCGATGCACCCGCACCCCGAGACAGTCTCGAGCCGGCACTCGGCGTCGGCGGAGCACGGCGGTGCGGACTGGCCCGGGTCGCTCCGCTGAGGCGGCATAGGCTGTGGAGACGCAGCAGGTACGTTGCAGGCGAGCAGGGCGAGAGAGAGCGTCAGCTCGAGGGCGACGAGTCGCGGGGACATCGCGGCGATCGTACACGACGCAGTCCGAGCCCGAGCTCCGCGCGAGCCGGGGTCGTCGTGAGCGCGGCACGCTGTCGACGAGCTCGCGGGCGCGCGGATCAGCTCGCGCTCACGCGGGCCCAGGCGATGCGCGTGCGGGCCTCTCGGTAGGCGCCGTCGCCCGCGTCGGCGATCCGCATCAGCAGGTGTTCGGGCGTGGGGTCGGTGCCGATCGGGAGCAGGTCGAGGTCGTCGATGTCCAGCTCGTCGCGCGCGACGATGCGCCAGCCGTCGACGTCGCCGCGCCGCACCCGCGCGAGCCATGCGCGCGTGGTGCGCTCGGACCGGGCGCCGACGATCGCGAGCGCGGTGCCGCCGATGATCAGCGAGGCCGCCGCGAACATCGCGCCGCCGCACTCGAGCGCGACCGAGAGCGCGGCGCCGAGCGAGCCGACGCACGCGGCCCAGAGGCCGGCGCGCACGCGCACCCGCGCCACAGCGAGATGATCGGGCGCTGCGATCTCGACGCTCGACGGAGCGATCAGCGGCATGAACGCGACCCCGAAGAGCACGCCCGCCGCGAGCGCGATCGGGCTGACCAGGATCGTGCCGGAGAACAGCATCAGCGGCACCAGCAGCAGGTTCTCGAACGACTCCACCAGCTGCTCGCGCATGCAGACGACGCCGAGCACGAGCATCGCGAGCGGCACGTTCAGCGCGCCACCGAGCGCCGACCAGCCGAGCGAGGCGGTCGTCGGGTGAGCGCTCCGCAGCGCGCGACGCGCCGCCGCGACCGCGAGGAGCGGCGTCGTGAGCGCCGCCACGAGCGCAGCCGGCTCACGCTCGCGGGAAGAGAGCGCGGTGAAGAGCGCCCAGACCACCAGCGCGCCGTGCAGGGACGACGCGAGCGCGATCGCGCCGAGCACCGTGCGGCGCACTGCGCGCGCGAGCTCGGCGGCGCGAGGCGGCCGATCGGCTCGGGGCTCGTGGAACGGGCTGCGCGGCATCTCGATGCTCGTTCTACGTCGCCCCCGTTGCGATCCTTCGCTGTCCCCTGCGGGTCACGAGCCGCGCCCACGGCCACCACGGTCGTGCTCGACTGGATGTGAGCGCGCGCTCCCCCTTCTCGGCGTCGGCCGCCGGCCCTATCGACTCGACCGACATGTCGGAAGGCGCCCCCGCGATCCGCGTGATGCAGGCGAACGATCGCGCGGTGCGCCGCGACGGCGCCTTCGTCCTCTACTGGATGCTCGCCAGCCGGCGCACGCACTCGAGCTTCGCGCTCGAGCGCGCGATCGCGTGGGCGAAGGAGCTGCGCCTTCCGCTGGTCGTCCTCGAGCCGCTGCGCGTCGATCATCCGTTCGCGAGCGATCGGTTCCATCGCTTCGTGATCGACGGGATGGCGGACAACGCGCGCGCGTTCGCCGGTGCGCCGGTGCTCCACCATCCGTGGGTCGAGCGTGCGCCGGGCGAGGGTCGCGGGCTGATCGCGGCGCTCGCGGAGCACGCAGCCGTGATCGTCGCGGACGACTCTCCGATCCCGTGGCTGCGAGGCATGGTGCGGGCCGCGGGTCGACGCGCTCCGATCAAGCTCGAGGCGGTCGACCATCACGGCCTCTTGCCCCTGCGCGCGGCGCCGAAGGCGTTCACGTTCGCGCACTCGTTCCGGCGCTTCCTCCAGAAGACGCTGCCCGTGCACCTCGCCGCCGCGCCCGCGGACGAGCCCCTCCGCGGGCTCGAGCTGCCCCGCATCGCCGCGCTCCCGCGCGCGATCACCGCGCGATGGCCGGCGCTGAGCGCGCGAGAGCTCCGCGACCCGCGCGCGCTGATCGCGTCGCTCCCGATCGATCACACGGTGCGCGCGCTCGACGAGCGCGGCGGCGCGAGCGCGGCCCACGCGCGGCTCGGCGCGTTCCTCGAGCACGGGATCGATCGCTACCTCGATCGCAGCCATCCCGACGACGACGGCGCGAGCCGGCTCTCGTCGTGGCTGCACTTCGGGCACCTCTCGTCGCACGAGGTGCTCGCCGCGCTCGCC
>JALYRN010000528.1 GCA_030855295.1 Myxococcota bacterium
AGGCGGTGCAGGACGCGCTCGGCGGGAACGCGACCGCGTGCGCGCTCCTCGACGTGCGCCCCGAGCACGTGCTGACGAACTACGGCGCGAGCGCGGCGCACAAGCGCGTGACGGAGTGGAAGGCGCAGCCCGGCAAGCACCACCGCGTCGCGCTCCTCGTCACCGCCGTGCGCGCGCACGTGCTCGCGCCGCACATCGCCGCCGAGCTGCGCAAGTCGAACGCGCAGCGCCTCTCGCTCGGGCACTTCCTGCTGCAGGTCGGCGAGCGCTGGGGGATGCCGCTCGCCGACGCGCTGCAGAAGGTCGGCGTGACGCCGATCCGGCCGACCTGAGATGGCCGCGAAGAGCGAGGGCGCCGGGCTGCGCGCGTGGCTCGAGCGCTTCGTGCTGGAAGACGGCTTCCTCGCGCGCTATCCGTACTACGCGCACGTGATCGCGGCGCTCGAGCCGGTCGCCGATCCGAGCGTGCCGGCGATGGGCGTGTCGCTCCACGACGGCAAGCACTACCTGCACGTCAACGTCGAGGCGCTCATGCGCGAGCCGCGCTTCCTGCGCGGCATCCTCCTGCACGAGGTGCATCACATCGTGCTCGGCCACCTCGCGCACCCGAAGTTCTTCGGCGTGGAGCACCCCGACCTGATGCAGATCGCACAGGAGACGAGCGCGAACGAGCACATCGAGGAGCCGCTGCCGACGCCGGTGCTGTGGCAGCACTTCGAGCGCTTCGGGGTGCGCGCCGGGCAGAGCACGATCGAGCGCTACGACAAGCTCTGCGCCGCGCGCGCCGAGGCGCAGGAGCCGAAGCTCGCGCGCGACACCGACCTGGTCGACGAGCACCGCTGGCGCGAGCAGCCCTCGGCGCCGCCGGGCGGCGTGCAGCAGACGCGCGAGGTGATCGAGTCGGCGCGCGAGCGCGGCGAGGCCGACGTGAAGCGGGGCAGCAGCAAGCACCCCGACAACGCGCTGATCGCGGGCCGCACGCCGGACCAGCTCCTCGCGCAGCTCGCCGGCACGCGCGATGCGCCCGAGGTCTACGTCGACTGGCGCGACGCGCTGCGCACCTTCGTCGCCCGCGCGCGCGCGCCGGTGCACACGTGGTCGCGCCCGAGCCGTCGCTTCCCCGGGCGCATCGGCGAGATCCCGGGTCGGGCGTACCGCCCGCGCACCGTGCTGCGTCCGACGATCCTCGTCGCGATCGACACCTCGCTCAGCATGACCGAGCGCGAGCTCACCGAGATCGCGCGACAGCTGCGGCCGATGAGCGAGCTCGCGCAGCTGGTGATCGTCGAGTGCGACGCGGCGATCGCGCGCGTCTATCCGTTCCGCGGCACGATCGAGAGCGTGAAGGGCCGCGGCGGCACCGACCTGCGCCCGGTCTTCGAGCCGCGCTTCCTCCAGCTGCGAGGCGCCGACGGGGTCGTCTACTTCACCGACGGCGAGGGCCCGGTGCCGGAGCGCGCGCCGACGCTCCCGGTGCTCTGGATGCTGACGAAGCCCGGCGACTTCGAGTGCCCGTGGGGGACGCGCGCCCGGCTCGTGCGGCCGGGCGCCGCGAAGTCGCGGCAGCTGCGCTGAGTAGGCAGGAGACAGTTCAGGTTTTCGACACACCGCTCAAAAAATGAGCACAGGGGGTGTCGAATTTCTGGACCGCGCGATCGTCCTTATCTACGTAACCCATTGTTATCATTATGGTTTCGTGTTGGCGCGCACCTTGATTAGGTGTCTGCCCGAGGGCACGAACATGATGAAGCAAGCAACCTGGTTCGCGATGATGATGGCGGCGCTCGCGATGGTCGGCTGCGCCGGCTCGGGAACGGGCACCGGGACGAGCGGCGCGCTCACGATCGACGAGAGCACCGGCGAGGCGTCGGGCAGCTTCATCGACGAGTCGGAGGCGGATCTCGGCCGCGTCGACTTCACCAGCCGCTTCGTCGACACCAACGTCCTCGAGATCGTGCTCGAGCTCCACGGGCTGACGATCAGCTCGCTCGTCGACTTCGACAGCGGCGTCATCGAGTACGACGGCTTCGCCACCGAGAACGGGGAGGACACGCAGATCCTCGACGAGGATCGCGCGCTGCTCGCGGCGTTCGCGCGCGCTCTGGACACCCTCGGTGACGTCAGCGAGCCGCTCTCGCGCGTGCGCGGCTTCGCCAACACGTGGTCCGAGTTCTCGACCACCCTCGATCCCCAGGGCATCGCGCTCTCGGACGAGGACCGCGGCTACTCGAGCATGTGCTCGCGCGTGAACACCTACCAGCGCGCCACCCACGACTGCTGGAGCGGCGCCGGTGACTGCAGCAACTGGTGGGGCTGCTCGCGCGGCGACGACAACGCGACGACGGACTACGGCTACGTGAGCATGCACGCGTCGGGCTCGTGCAACGACGGCACGTACTTCTGGAACGGCAACTACTGGCAGTGCTTCGAGCCCGACCACAGCGGGTCGATCGAGTACGCGTACGGCAACTGCCTCGGGCGCTGCGGCGGCAGCTGCGGCTCGAGCACGCAGTTCACGTGGGACTGCTTCGACCACGACCAGTGCGTCCGCACCGGCCACGACGTGGCGAGCGCGTGGTGCGACGACGAGTTCGTCACGACGGTCGACGACTGGAGCTTCGCTCCGAACTGCTGATCGCTCGCGTTCCTGTCCGAGCTTCGTTCCCTCCTCCGAACGCCTCGACCCACCTGGGTCGGGGCGTTCGCCGTTTCGACGAGCGTTCAGCCTCTGAACACCAGCGCAATTGTTGAACACATCTAGCCGTTCAAATCGTGAACAGCGAGCTGCCGCGAATTCAATAAATAGAGGATTTGTTCACTGGCCCGGACCTTGAATAGGGTCGCTGCAACGAGGGCGGTGGCAAATGAAGCAAGCAAGCTGGTTCGGGATGATGTCGGTGGCTCTGGCGATGGTCGGCTGCGCAGGGTCGGGAACCGGAACCGGGACGAGCGGCGCGCTCACCGTCGAGGAGAGCGCCGGCGAGGCGTCGGGCAGCTTCGTGGACGACTCCGAGGCTGACCTCGGGCGCGTCGACTTCACCAGCCGCTTCGTCGACACCAACGTGCTCGAGATCGTGCTCGACTTCCACGGGCTGACCGTCAGCTCGCTGGTCGACTTCGACAACGGCGTGGTCGAGTACGACGGCTTCGCGAGCGACAACGGCGAGGACACGCAGATCCTCGACGACGACCGCGCGCTGATGCTCGCGTTCTCGCGCGCCCTCGACACCCTCGGCACCGACGCCAGCGAGCCCGTGTCGCGCCTCCGCTCGTTCGCGAACACCTGGGCGGACTTCCCCTCGACGCTCGACCCCCAGGGCCTCTCGCTGATGGCCGAGGACCGCAGCTACTCGAGCATGTGCTCGCGGGTGAACACCTACCAGCGCGCGACCCACGACTGCTGGAGCGGCGCCGGTGACTGCAGCAACTGGGCGGGCTGCTCGCGCGGCGACGACAACGCGACGACCGACTACGCGTACGTCAGCATGCACGGCGCGGGCTCCTGCAACGACGGCACGTTCTTCCACAACGGCAGCTGGCAGTGCTACGAGCCCGACCACTCGAGCTCGGTCGAGTACGCCTACGGCAACTGCCTCGGCCGCTGCGGCTCGGGCTGCGGGTCGAGCACGCAGTTCACGTGGGACTGCTTCGACCACGACCAGTGCGTCCGCACCGGCCACGACGTGGCGAGCGCGTGGTGCGACGACGAGTTCTCGAGCACGGTCGACGACTGGGCGAGCGCGCCGAACTGCTGATCGGCACGAGACTATCCACCCTTCCTCGTTCCTCGAGCGCCTCGTCCCGATCTGGGGCGGGGCGCTCGTCGTTTCGGAGTACGATGAGCCCGATGCGCGCGCGCTTGGTCGGAGTGTTCGTTCTCGCTTCGGGGATCGCAGGCTGCACGGAGTGCGGCGGCGGGCGCGACCGCGCCGCGGAGGCTCGGGGTCGCGTCGAGCAGCTCTTCGCGGCGGGCAACGCGCGCGACTGCGAGACGACGCGCGCGCTGATGCCGCGCGTGACGAACGAGCACGAGTGCGAGGAGCTCTTCGAGGACTGGGAGCACCACGGCATGGAGCTCCTCGAGATCGTCGATGCACGGGTGGACGGACGCGACGAGCACGCAGTCGTCGTGCGCTGCCGCGTGCGGATGCGCGGGAGAGAGCGCGAGATGCTGGTGCGGGCCGAGGAGACCGAAGACGGACGATGGGGACTCTCGCTGTGACGACGTGCGCTGGGCTGGCGCTCGCGCTGTGCTCGGTCGCGGTCGCCGCGAGCGGCTGCGCGGCGGAGGTCGCGTCGAGCGCCGAGCCGATCGTCGCAGGCGAGGCGTCGGCGGACGAGACGGTCGTCGCGGTCGTGCCGCGGCGCGTGCTCTGCGAGGAGACGCCGACGGCGGTGTGCAGTGGCGTCCTGATCGCGCCGAGCATCGTGCTCACGGCGGCGCACTGCATCGAGAACGCGCGGTTCCGCGGAGACCTCGAGGTCTTCTTCGGCGCGGTGATCGGCGGCGAGGGGACGTACGTCGTGGTGTCGGCCTTCGAGGTCGATCCGGCGTACGACCCGACCACCGGCGAGCACGACCTCGCGCTGATGGCGCTCGCCGACGTCGCACCGGTGAGCCCACACGTGCTGACAGCGGGCTCGATCGACGAGGTCGCGCCGGGCGCGGCGCTGCGCGTGGTCGGCTATGGCACGAGCGGCCCGCGCGAGGACGACGGCGGTGAGCGCCGCAGCGGCGCGATGACGCTCACCGAGGTGCGCGAGGCATCGTTCGACGCGAGCCCGTCGCCTGGCCTGAGCTGTCAGGGCGACAGCGGAGGCCCGGTGTTCGCCGACGTCGGCGGCAGCGAGGTGCTCGTCGGGATGACGGTGCGCGGCGACTCGGCGTGCCGCGAGCGCGCGATGCACGTGAGGATCGATGCGGTGCTCGAGACCTTCATCCGGCCGACGACGCTCGAGCTCGAGGCGCTCGGACCGGCGTGGCCGACCACCGCGATCGCGCTCGACGACCTCGCGAGCACCGACTGCGCGAGCGACGACGACTGCCCCGCGCTGATGCGCTGCGGCACCGACGCGAGCGGGGCGCCGCGCTGCGCGCTGCTGGGCCT